>JAAZIE010000341.1 GCA_012510305.1 Bacillota bacterium
AAAGAGCTGAGAGAAAAGATCGGCTATGCCCCCCAAAAAGGAGCGCTCATCGCCGGCACCATCGCCTCCAACATCGGCTACGGCCAAAAAAAGATGGCGCAGAGCGAGATGGAACAGGCTGCCGCTGCGGCCCAGGCGATGCCCTTTATAGCGGAACGGCCCGGCCGCTTTGGCGCGGAGATTGCCCAAGGCGGGGCCAATGTTTCCGGCGGGCAGAAGCAGCGCCTCTCCATCGCCCGGGCGCTGGCCAGGCCGGCGGAGATATATATTTTCGACGACAGTTTCTCCGCCCTGGACTTCAAGACGGATGCGGCTTTGCGCCGGGGCCTGAAAAAACAGACCGGCGAAAGCACGGTGTTCATCATCGCCCAAAGGGTGGGCACGATCATGGGTGCCGATCAGATCATCGTCCTCGATCAGGGTAGAATTGTGGGGCGGGGCACGCACCGGGAGCTTTTAATGAAGTGCCCGCAATATTTTGAGATCGCCTCGTCGCAGTTGACCGGGGAGGAGTTGGCATGAGCGGCAAAAACAAAAAACAGAGCAGCACCGTTGCAAGCCGTCCCATGCGTCGGGGGCACGGGCCCATGGGCACAATGATGCCGGGTGAAAAGGCCGGCGATTTCAAGGGGGCGATGAGCAAGCTCATCGGCTACCTGGGGGGTCACCGGTGGACCATTCTTTTGGTCTCGGTTTTAGCCGCCGCCTCCACCACCTTCACTATCCTGGGGCCGCGCATATTGGGGCAGGCTACCGATGAACTCTTCAGCGGCATGATGCGGCAAATCGCCGGTGCCGGCGGCATCGACTTTGGTAAAATCGGCGGGATTCTCCTGTGGCTGCTGGGTCTGTACGCCCTGAGCGCACTTTTTAGCTACCTGCAGGGTTATCTCCTGGCCGGTGTAACCGCCAAGGTGACGCTTAAGCTGAGAAATGAACTGGGAGCCAAAATTCACCGGCTTCCTCTGGGCTATTATGATCAGACTGCTCACGGCGATATCCTCAGCAGAATCACCAATGATGTGGACACAATTAGCCAGACCCTGAACCAGAGCCTCACCCAGATTATCACCGCGGCGATCTCGTTGGTGGGGATTACAGCGATGATGCTGATGATCAGCTGGCAGCTCACCCTGGCGGCGCTGGGCATTATCCCCCTCACCGTGGCGGCGGTCTTCTTCATCGTCAAGAAATCACAAGTCCACTTTAAAGACCAGCAAAATTTTCTGGGAAGCGTAAACGGCCATGTGGAGGAGATGCTCGGCAACCACGAGCTGGTGAAGGCTTTCAACGGCGAAGAAGAGTCGCTGGAGATTTTCGATCAATACAATGGGCTGCTCTACAAAGCGGCCTGGAAATCGAACTTTCTCTCCGGGTTGATGATGCCGGCGACCCAGTTTATCGGCAACCTAGCTTATGTCGCTATCTGTATCCTCGGCGGCTACTACGCGGTCAGGGGTCTGCTCACCGTGGGCGGCATCCAGGCCTTCATTCAGTATGTCCGTTCCTTTACCCAGCCGATTACGCAGGTAGCCAATATCGCCAACGTCCTCCAGCAGACGGCGGCGGCCGCCGAGCGCGTCTTTGAGTTTTTGGAGGAGCCTGAGGAATCAATTGATGAAGAGGTGCATATGCCGTTCCGCGCCGGCTTGCGCCTCCCTGCTGCCGGCCGCATTGCCTTTGAACGGGTTTCTTTTGGCTACGAGCCCGGCAAGGCCGTCATCAAAAACTTCAGCGCCACGGTGGAACCGGGGCAGAAGATCGCTATCGTCGGCCCCACCGGTGCGGGCAAAACCACGATGGTGAAGCTGTTGATGCGTTTTTACGATCTCCAAAGCGGCGCCATTACCATCGATGGGAAGAACATCCAGCTGTTCAAGCGCAACGAGCTGCGCTCGCTCTTCGGCATGGTCCTGCAGGACACCTGGCTTTTCAACGGCGCCATCGCTGACAATATCCGCTACGGCAATTTGGAGGCCACCGACGAGGAGGTTCGCCAAGCGGCGGTTGTCGCCCAAGCCGATCATTTCGTACGCACCCTGCCCGGCGGTTACAACATGGTCTTGAATGAAGAGGCCGATAATATCTCCCAGGGGCAAAAACAACTGCTCACTATTGCGCGGGCTATTTTGGCCGACCCGGAGATCCTGATCCTTGACGAGGCCACCAGCAATGTCGACACCCGCACCGAGGCCCTGATCCAAAAGGCGATGGATAACCTGATGCGGGGGCGCACCAGCTTTGTTATCGCCCACCGCCTTTCCACTATCCGCAACGCCGATCTGATCCTGGTGATGGATGACGGAACTATCGTCGAGCAGGGCAAGCACGCCGCGCTGCTGTCCCAAAACGGGTTCTATGCGGACCTTTATTACAGCCAGTTTGAAAAGGCCGGCTGTTTTTAATCGACCGCCGCGCTAAAAGGGTAACGATTACTTGCGGGGGAAAATCTGCTCCCAAAATTCCCGGAAGCGCCGGATAACCGGCCGGTGCTTGGGCGCCTGCTCTTTGTGAAGCTCTTCGATGAGCCGGCGCTGCTCGAGGCAGCGCGCCTCCAGGCGGGTGATCGCCTCTTCTTTTTCGCGCAGGGCGCTTTCCAGGCGGCGCTGCCCGGCCTTGTGCTCGTCGATGCTTTGGAGAAAACGCTTTCGCTCCGCTTCGCCGGCCCGGCCGCCCCGTTCAATTTTCTTTTTCAAGTTCCTTATAATCTGGCCCAGCTCTTGCTGCAGCTTTTGCAGCTCGGTATCCTTTTCTTCAAGGCTTTTACGCCACTGCAGCTCTCGCTTTTCACTTTTTTGAGAGAGAAGGAGCATCTCCCTGCTCCTCGATTTTACCTCTTCCTGAAGGCGTTCTTTGGTAAAAGAAAGATCGGCGATGCGGCCGATCAGCTTGCCCGAGTAGCGGTCCAGCCGGGAGAAATCGCTCTCCAGATCAGCGTGGCTCGCCGCCGCCGGGGCGGCGGTGGCGGCCGGCGCATCGCCTTCCAGGGCGGTCCAGTAATGAAGGGGCCTTCCCTCCAGGCTGAAAGAGCATACCCGGAGCAGCTGCACTTCTTTAAAATGACGGGGCGGGATCTGTTCCCACTGGTCGCCGGCAAAGCGGTAGCGGAAAAGGGAGCCCCCCTCCAGCCAGGCGATATAAAGATCGCCGGAGCGGTAGGTGAAGAAGGGGAAGGGCGCTTCCGCCAGCGCCGGGGAGATCGCTGTCTCGGGGGTCCATCCCGGTTTCCTTTTGCCCGGGCCGCCCCTGAAGCGGTAGTAGAGATAATATTTATCTTCTACCGCAGCGCTCCAAAGCAGGTGCAGGTTCTGCTCATCGTCGAGCGTAAGCGAAGGAAAAGCAGCAGGGGAGGATGCGGGAAGGAGGGTGGCGCTGCTCCAGCGGGCGTTACCGGGATCAAACCGGCGGTGGCATAGGAGGGAGTCACCTTCGTTGACGGCGCAGTAAACAAGGTGAAGGCGGTCTTTGGCGTCGAGAGCGAGGGTGCCGTAGCTTTCTGCGGTGCCCCGGCCAAAATCGATGACCCGGGGTTCCTCCCAGGTGCCGTTAAAGTGACGGTGATGCAGCAGCCACCAGCGTTCTGCCGGGCGGTCGACAGCCGGATGAACCAGGTGCAGGGCGCCCCGGCTGTCGCCGATCGTTAAAAGACGGCTGCATTCCTTTCCTTCCTCCCGGTAGAAAGGGGCGGGGAGCTCCACCGCCCTTTCCGCCGGGCTGCAAAGATGGTAAAACCGGCCCTGTTCCACCGTGAGCAGGTGAAGTGATCCCGCTTTGTCCAGGGAGGCGCTGTAGCCCCCGGGACACTGCTGCAGCAGCGTCCGGGGCTTTCCCCAGGCCGAGCCGGCCCCCTCCTGCAGGAGCAGTTCTCCCCCGGGGCCGGGACTGACCAGGTATTGCAAATCAGCTGCCGCCAGCAAGCAGGGGGCTTTAAGAAAAAAATCTTCTTCAAGATACGGGGGCATTATTTCACCTGCCTGAAGGGTGCTGCTTACGCTTGATCTATCTATATGCAGCGGCCAAAAGATGCAGAAGCCTTTACCCGGGGGCCGGCCGGGGCAAATAGCCGGCGCCCAGGCCCTGTCTTCATATTAAAAGATCACCTTTTTGAGCCAAATGCATACCA
>JAAZIE010000342.1 GCA_012510305.1 Bacillota bacterium
CAGTTCAGCGATGCCATTCGCGAAGAAAATGTTCACTTCCCACCCGCCGCGCTCTTCTGCTTGGAAAACACGCACAACCGCGCCGGGGGAGCGATCATCCCCCTGGAGAAGATGGAAGCGGTTTTTCAACTGGCCCGCTCCCGCAGCATCCCGGTACACCTCGACGGAGCGCGCCTGTTTAATGCGGCCGTAGCTACGGGCGTACCGGCGCACCGCTATGCCGCCGCCTGCGATTCGGTCCAGATCTGCCTTTCAAAGGGGCTGGCCGCCCCGGTAGGCTCGCTCATTGCCGGTCCGCGAGAATGGATCGCCCGGGCCCGCCGCTGGCGCAAGATCCTGGGCGGGGGGATGCGCCAGGCCGGGATCATCGCCGCACCGGGCATTATCGCCCTGGAGACCATGGTGGAGCGGCTGGCGGAAGACCACGCCCACGCTCGTTACCTGGCTGAGAACCTTGCCGCGATGCCCGGGATTGAGCTGAATCCCGCTCTCGTGGATACAAATATCGTTATCGGCTCCCTGGCGGGAATGGGGGCAGCCCGCTTCAGCGAAACCCTGCGCAAAAAAGGCGTCCTGGTGAGCCCTTTCGGTAAAAACAAGGTCCGTTTTACAACCCACAAGGATGTTACCCGGGGCGACCTGGAAAAAGCGCTGCCCCGGATCAGCGACACCTTGAAAAACAGCGAGCAGATTTAAAATGGAGCCCTAAATCGCAGATGAATCTTTACCTCGGCCAAATCGTCTTAACCGGTGAACTCCTGGACCGGGTGCTGGCGCCTGTGCTGCTCAGGCGGTACCGGTTTTTGAACCGGCTCCGCTTCGAGATCGCTGAAAATACGATCACCGCGCAGCTTGCCGGAAGGTACGCCCTTTTTAGATTTAGCGGCTTCGTCTCGGCGGAGCTGCTGCTGACCGGCGACGGGGAACCGGACAGCCGGATAGACCTGAAACTCTACCTGGAGCTGCGGCCCCGGTTCTTAAACCTGCCGGCCCGGTCGCTGCTGAAGAAACATTTTACCGGCCGGCCCGGGATAACCTGGTCAGTTAACCGGCTCTCGCTGGACCTGGAAAAAGCATCCACCCTTGCGGAACCCCGGGAAAGCCTGGGCGGCGGCAGCATCGCCTCGCTGTTCCGGGTAAGCCTGGAAAAAAATCGCGGCAGCGGTATACCGGTCAATCTGTATTTACGCAGGGACACAGACACGATTTTGGGATACGCTAACGGTAGAGAATAAAACCGTTGCCTTTTGACAGGATGAAACCATGCTCAAGTTTATCTTAGTGGCCACCCTGGTTCCCCTGGCCGAGCTGTGGATTTTAATCGAAATCGGCAAGGTTATCGGCAGCGTTCCCACCATTCTTCTGGTTCTGGGAACCGCCCTGCTGGGAGCCCTGCTGCTCCGTTCGCAGGGGTTCTATATATTGCGCGAGATCCGCCGGGAGCTGGCGCAGGGCCTTCTTCCGGGAGAAAAGCTGTTCGACGGCCTTTGCGTGCTCATCGGGGGGCTCCTGCTGGTGGTGCCGGGCCTGATCACCGACCTGGGCGGCTTCCTTTTGCTTATTCCGTATACCAGGGACCTTTTCAAGACCCTGCTGCGGCGCTACCTGCGCCGGGCCGTCGATCGCGGCGACTTTCTGATCCACCGGAGATGGTAGCCCGCCGGGCCGCCTCTTTTAATTTTCCACCTGGACAATCGCCGCCACGGGGATGGCCAGTACCCCTCTTTCCGTTTGAATGCGCAGCCGCCCCGGGTCCGGCTGCCGCCCGGGGATTACCCCGGTGCAGGCGCGGCGGGCCCCCTTTTCAAAAAAGGTTACCGTGACCGGCAGGCCGGCGGCGATGGACCGCTTCACCAGGCGCTGGAGCTGTTCCAACTGCTGCTCGTCGATTGCCGGGCGCTCCTCTGCAGCCCTATTGCGGCGGTGCCGGGCCAGCCCGGCGCGGTGCTCGGGCAGCATGAGGCTGCTGCAGGCAAACTGGTGGTACAGTTTCTTCTTCATTTTTCATGTCCCCCGATGAGGTGGGCCCGGTTAAAAAGCTGCCCCCCCGCGGTAAGCGAAGCCGCTCGGAAAAGAGCGGTGGGCCCGAAGCGTTCGCGGATCTCGTCCGCGGCGGCGCTGAGCGAGTCGGCCGCCTCGCGCCGGCCGAAGAGGGAAAGCTGGTAACAGCGGCGATCGGTCAGCCCGCTCAGGGTGATCCCCAGCGCCCGCACCGGCAACCCGTCCCAGTGGCGGCGAAAAAGCCGCCGGGCCGTGGGGTAGACCCCGGAGACGGCGGCGGAGGGTTCAGGCAGCTTCTTCTGGCGGGAAAAAGCAAAAGGGCGCTCGAAGTCGGCGCCGCGGCAGTAGACGTGAACGGTGCTCCCCATTTTCCCCAGGGTCCGGGCCCGGAAACAGACCTCCCCGGTGAGCTCGAGCAAAACCGTTTCGATCTCCTGCCGGGAATAATAATCCCGCGGCAGGGTGGCACTATGGCCCACCCCCTTCCGGGCGGCCGGCCCGCCCGGATCCAGGGTCGAATAATCGATGCCCTGTGCATTTAGCCAGAGCAGCAGCCCGTTGACGCCCCAGCGCCGGGTGGGAATTTCACGAGGCAGCCCGGCCAGGTCCCCGATCCTGCGCA
>JAAZIE010000343.1 GCA_012510305.1 Bacillota bacterium
GATTCAGTTTGATACGCACCGTTTGGATGGGACGGTTATAGGTCATCCGGTTCAGTTCCCGGACCCGGGCCTCGACCATTTCATGGCAATCGTTGGCGATGAGGCGGCTGACCAGGTACTTGATGATCTCATTTTTTTCCTCTTCTTTCCCGGGCAGTATTATTGCACGGCAGCTGGAGCAGGGCGAGAGTATTGTCTGCCAGAAGTCAGCTTTCCTCTGTGCCACCCTGGGCGTCGATCTGGCGGTGCACTTTCAGAAGAAACTGGGCGCGGGGTTTGCGGGTGGAGAGGGCTTCATCATGCAGCGCGTTACCGGGCCCGGCACCGTCTTCTTAGAGGTTGACGGCTACAGCAAGGAGTATGATCTGGAAAAGGGCGAGCAGATTGTCTGCGACACCGGCGTTGTGGCGATCATGGATGACACCTGCCAGATGGATGTGCGCATGGTCAAGGGCCTTAAGAATATATTTTTTGGCGGCGAGGGGCTTTTTGACACCGTAGTCACGGGTCCGGGCAAGTTGCATCTGCAGACGATGACGATTGCCAAGCTGGCCAAGCAGATGGTGCCGTTCCTTCCCAAAAAGAAATAAGAACCGGGCCAACCGGTAGTCAAAGGAAGCGCTTCAGCTTGCTCGCAGGCGAGGCGCTTCCTTTGCTGTACAGCTATTTTGCGCAAGCCGCATTTACCAACCCCTTTGGCGGGATCGTTATGGCGCAAACCAGCTGACCCCCCCCGCAGCATGAGCGGAAATCCGACAGTCCCAGTTTAAACCAACTTTTTTCTTGCATAGGAGTTTGAATAGTGATATTATTTAGTGAAATAAGGGGTTGTCAGGCCGGCAGCGGCAATCTGGTTGTAAAACATTACCGCCGCAGCTTATCTTGAGCGCTCTCCAATACCGCCACCATTACTGAACATACAACAGCAATACGTTCTATCTGCTGCCGAAGAAGGTTTTCGTTCATTTGACGTAAGCGGTGACCATAAACGCAGTGTGAAAACCGGGAGTTCTGGACCGGGGGACGTATCAAATTGAGGAGGGTGTTTATGAAAGCCTGGTCAAAAGTATTAACAATTGTGCTGACAGTTGCAGCGGTGCTCTCTCTTATGGCGGCGGGAGCGCAGGCCGAAAACGGAGACTACAGCGCGGCGGACATAGCGGTGATCAACAATATTATCGAGAATAATGGGCTTGCCTGGAGCAGGTGGGAATCAGGTGACGAGCCCCCCGCTGACTGGTCGGGGGTGGACTGGGACGATAGCACACCAAAGCGCATTACAAAACTGGATTTTTGGCAAGAAAATCTGACGGGGTTTCTGGATGTGAGCGGTTTGAGCGCTCTGGAAGAATTATGGTGCGACGAAAACCATATTACGGGTTTGGATGTGAGCGGTTTGAGCGCTCTTGAGGTACTGTGGTGTCCTGAAAACCAGCTCGCCACCCTGGTTCTGGGAGATTTGAGCGCTCTGCTGGAATTATGGTGCTATGACAACCAGCTTGCGAGTTTGGATGTGAGCGGTTTGATCGATCTTAGGGTGCTGAATTGCTCCGGAAACCAGTTAACCAACTTGGACATTAGCCGTCTGAATCTGCTCCAAGGCCTGTTTTGTGATGACAACCAGTTGACCAGCCTGGATGTGGGCAGCCATACTGACCTTGGCATTATCCACTGCAGGGACAATCACCTGGTCCGGCTGAAGATCTGTGCTGTTACGATATATACTGAGTTTTATGTTCAGCGCAATTACCTGGTAAAAGCGGCGATCACGGGCGGGCAGGAGATCTCGTGGGATACCGGTAAATTTGGTTTCACGCCGCAGCATACCCTTGTTCCGGTGACCGCGATCACCGGCCTGCCCGGCGAAGCGTCAACGGAGACGCCTCTTGAGTTGACCGGTGCCGTTCAGCCGGCGGAGGCTACCTTTAAAAATATAACATGGAGTATCCTGGATGATCCGGAAAATACGGGAGCTGCAATTGACGGCGATACTTTTACCGCCGCCTCCGGTGGAGAAGTGACAGTCGGGGCAACCGTTGAAAATGGGCGGGGCCATCTGGGAGATTACACCGAAGACTTTACGATTACGATCCTGGAATCAACCCTGTGCGGTGATGTCAACGGGGATGATAGGGTCGATGTGATGGATGCGATCACGGTACTGCGCTATATAGTCGGCCTGGACGCGTTAAACGAAGCACAGATGAAGGCCGCCGACGTCAACGACGACGACAGGGTAGATGTGGCTGATGCCATCGTTATTTTACGTTATATCGTGGGGCTTGTTGACAGCTTGCCGCACAGCAGCTAAAAACCGGCCGGGGGCGGAGATCAGGGCAGCGCCGCTATTTCACGCTCCAGCGGTAATTGGTTTGGTGTTTGGGGACAGGCTCAAGAAAGCCTGTCCCTGCGCTTCAAAGCGCCTCCGGTGGTTATAGCGGTATGCCCGGCTAAGGGTTCAACAGGGCCAAAACTTCTTTGGGGCCGGGGTAAGGCCCCAGGAGGCGGCCTTCTTTCAGGCCCCAGTGCTGCGAGGGTGCCGCGGTGTCCCGCAGGTATTTGATAAATTCGTGGTGGCAGGTGAGCACAAACACCTGGTGGGTTTTGGACAGCCCGGCGATTAAGCGGGCCGCCTGCTTGCTGTGGGCGGGATCGAAATTTACCAGGGAGTCGTCGAAGATGACGGGCAGCGGCTGCATGCTCCGGATGCGGCTGAGCCTCATCGATAAAAAAAGCTGCTCTTTGGTGGCGCGGCTCAAGTGCCGGCTGGGCACCGGTTCTGCACGCTCGCTGTCCAAAACTGCGAAGTCCAGGGTGGTCCCGGTTCCCGGTTCCACTTCGGGAAGGGCGATCTCGCGGTACTGGTCCGAGGTCATCTCCCTGAAAATCTCGCCGGCAGAATCGAGCACGGCGCCCCTGGTATCTTCGATAAAAGTTTTGTGCATCTGATCTACCAAAAATTCCGCCAGGCGGTGCCCGGCGTATTGCTCGGCCAGGGACTCCAGCTTGCTTTTTGCCCCGATGACCCTTGAGAGGGCTTCTTCAAGCTTTTCATCGGTGGAGAGCCGCTCAATTTCGCTTTCCAAGTTGTTTTTCGCCTTGTTATGCGCCTCCTTCTCCTCGCTTAACTCCTTTAACGCCCTCTCGATTTGAGCCTGCTCCTGTTCTATCTCTTTCACGGAGGCATAGCGGTTAAAGAGTTCATGAAAAACTGAAAACAGTTCCTCGCCGGGGCTGTCTTGCAGCAGGAGCGCTTTGCGGTTTTCCATGTTCAGCAAGCCCTGCAGGGTAAACTTTGTATCGCGGTATGCTTTTCTTTCTTCGCAGAGCTCCTTATGGATTTTGCCCATGCCGGCAAAGGAACCGAGCACTCCGGAAAGCTCTTTTTCGCCCGCCTGCTCCCCGATTTCCAATGCGAGGTTTTCGTTTTCAACGAGGGCTTTGATTTTTTCTTCCAGGCCGGCTTTCTCTGCGGCCGCTTTGTCCAGGCGCCGGGCCAGCTCCAGGCAGTTGGCCGCATTTTCAACCCCGTCAAAAACTGTTTCAGCTTCTGAAAAATC
>JAAZIE010000344.1 GCA_012510305.1 Bacillota bacterium
GCGCACTTCAGGGTCATCAGCTGCGAGAGAGCGGTTACGCTCTCTGCGGTGACAGCAGGATGAAAACGAACCCCGCCCTTAAAGGGGCCCAGCGCATTGTTGTGCTGGACCCGGTATCCCCGGAAGAGCTCCACCGCACCGTGATCCATCTTCACCGGAATGGAGACCTCAACGGAGCGCATGGGCTTTTTGAGATGCTCATACACAACCGGGGAAAGCCGGAGCTTTTCCACAGACCGGCGGATCCAGTGATCCGCCACCCCGAAATTCTCTACTTTTTTCTCTGCCGCAGCCCGCACCTTTTCCATGCTCAATCCCCCATGTTTCATTTTAACTTTCTCTATAGATTAAACCCCACCGGCCGTGGAGTCAACAGGATATTTCTAATTACAGTATATTTAGGCTTTAAAGAATGTGCCTGCATCCGCGCCCCGGATATCGTCAAGGCTCGATCCCGGCAAGGTGGAGAACCTCTTTTTTCAGGGAAGCAAGCTTTGCCTCTGCCGCGGCGGCGCTGTCGCCGGAGGCTGAAAAATAGAGCTTCAGCTTCGGCTCGGTCCCCGAGGGCCGGATTGAAAACCAGGCCCCGCTCTCGAGCCGGTAGTAGAGCACCCTGGAGCAGGGCAGCTCCAGGGGCGATTCTTTTTTGTTCACCAGGTCGAAGCTTTTACCCTCGGCGTAATCCCTTTTTTCAACAACCCTCTCCCCCGCCAATACCGGTGGAACCCGGGTAAAAGAGCACATGACCTTATCCGACCCGGCCTGATCGGTCAAACCGATGGAAACAAGATCTTCACGATAATAGCCATGCCGGCGGAAGAGGGCCTCCAGGGCCTGGAGCAAGTTGAGCCCCCTTTCCTTGTGATAGGCGGCCATCTCGGCGATAAGGTAGGCTGAAAGGACGGCATCCTTGTCCCGTTCGAAAGTCCCCGCCAAAAAACCGTAGCTTTCTTCGTAACCAAAAATGAAGCTGTGCTCGCCGCTCTCCGCGAATTCGCTCATTTTTTCCCCAATATATTTAAACCCGGTCAGCGTCTCCATGGTCTCCACGCCGTAGGCTCCGGCGACCTTCCTTCCCAGATCCCCGGTGACGATGGTTTTGATCATCACCGCATTTTCCGGCAGCGCCCCCCCTTCGGCCAGCCTGCCCAGGAGATAGTCCAGCAAAAGAGCGCCGATCTCGTTGCCGTTAAGATGGCGGTAGCGCCCTTCCCCGTCGCGCACGGCGCAGCCGACCCGGTCGGCGTCGGGATCGGTGGCCAGGACCAGCTCCGCTCCCTTGCGGCGGGCCAGTTCCAGGGCCAGCTCGAAGGCGGCCGGGTCTTCGGGGTTGGGCACCTTCACCGTGCCAAAGAGGGGATCGGGGACCATCTGCGCCTTCACCGGGTAGAGCTCGATGAAGGGGCGCTCGCTCAGCAGGGCGGGGATATGCACAGCGCCGGTGCCGTGCAGAGGCGTAAAAACCACTTTCAGCACCGTTTGCGGCCGGGAGAGCGAAAGAGAGCGAATCGCCTCCAGGTAGGCTTCGTCAACCCCGGGATCGATGGCCCGGATCAAGCCGGCACGGCGGGCCTCCTCCGCGGAGATGGTGAGCACATCATCGAACAAATCCACCCCGGCGATGGATTGGGCAACCCGATCGATAAAGGGGGAAACCCCCTGCCCCCCGTCGGGTCCATAAACCTTGTAGCCGTTGTAATGGGGCGGATTATGGCTGGCGGTGATGACAATGCCGGCGGCACATCCGAGCCGCCGCACGGCAAAAGAGAGCTCCGGCGTCGGCCGGACCCCGTCAAAGATCAGCGCGGTAATCCCGTTGGCCGCTAGGGTCCGGGCGGCTTCGATGGAAAATTCACGCGAAAATTGGCGCGTATCATAGGCGATGGCGACTTTCTTTTCTTCCGGTGCTCGTTTCAAGCCGTTCAGATAGCGAGCCAGCCCCTGGGTCGCCCGCCGCACGATATAGCGGTTGATCCGGTTCAAGCCGGGGCCGATGATCCCGCGCATCCCCCCCGTGCCAAAGGCCAGCTCGCTGCCGAAACAGCTCTTAATCTTTTCGCTGTCTTCGGCCATCGCCTCCAGCAGGCTCCGGGTTTGGGGATCCAGATCCGGCCGGGCCAACCAGCACCGGTAGTGCTGCAGCGGGCCCGGTGAAACCCGATCTCCCGCACGCCCAAAATCATCATCGTAGCGGACGATATCATCCTCACCGAGGTAGCCGCCCGTTTGCACCTCGATCACCTCGAGCGGCCCGGCGCCTTTGTTTTCCAGGCGGTGCTTTGCTCCTGCGGGGATGAAAGCGGTTTCACCTTTACGCCGGGTAACCTCTTCCTCCCCCACGGTCACCAGAGCGGTGCCCCGGACGACGGTCCAATTTTCCGCGCGGTGGCGATGGCTTTGCAGGCTCAACCTCTTTCCGGGATCCACGGTGATCCGCTTCACCTGGTAGCCCTCTCCCTGCTCCAGCGCGGTAAAGCTGCCCCAGGGGCGGTGCACCGTGCAGTGGTTTAAAAGCTCCGGAGCGCCGCTTTTTTCCAGCTCCGCCGCCAGCGCCCTGACTTCCTGGGAGCGCTCCAGCGGGCAAACGAGGACGGCATCGGGCGTCTCCACAACCGCCATCTCCTCCAGGCCCACGGCGCCCACCAGGCGCGACCGGGAGATGACCAGGCTCTCGCGGGTGCCGACAAGCAGGGTGTGCCCTTCACAGTAATTGCCTGATTTATCTTTCGGAGATATCTGGTGGATCGCCGCGAAGCTGCCCACGTCGCTCCAGGATATTTCAGCGGGGATTACAACCACGCCCGCCGCTTTTTCCATGATCCCGTAGTCGATGGAGATGGGGGTGATCTTTTCGTAAGCCGCCTCGATGGAGGTTTCGTCTGCAAAATCGATCTGCTCCAGCAAAGCGGCCATCTCGGGCAGGTGGCGGCGATAGGCCTCCACCAGGGGACCGATCCGGAAGATGAAGATGCCGCTGTTCCAGAGAAAGCGGCCGTCTTTAATATATTCTTCGGCTTTTTTTTCATCCGGCTTTTCCACAAAGCGCTCCACCCGGTAGAGGTCATGAGCGAGCTTTTCACCGCGGCAGATATAACCGTAGCCCGTCTCCGGGCAAAGCGGGTTTATGCCCAGGGTAACCAGGCCGTGTTTCCGGGCGGCTTTTTCCGCGCGCTGCAGAAGCCCGGCAAACTGCTCCTGTTCTGCGATGTGGTGATCCGAGGGCAGCACGGCCATCACCGCTCCGGGCCCGGCGCGCTCCAGGAGAAACCAGGCCCCCAGCCCGATAGCCGGGGCGGTATTGCGCGGCTGCGGTTCGCCCAAAAAGATGACCGGTTCCGGATCAAGCTCCAGCCCGGCCAGCCGGCGCTCAAGCTCGCCAATTTGATCACGATGCGCCGCCACGATCATTTTTTCCGGCGGCACCTGCGGCACCAGCCGCTCCACGGTTCTCTGAAAAAGGCTGCCCCGGCCGGAGCCCACAGAAAGATATTGCTTCGGATACTGCTCCCGGCTGAGCGGCCACAGCC
>JAAZIE010000345.1 GCA_012510305.1 Bacillota bacterium
CCCGCCGGGCGGCGACGGCCTATTACAGCGCCATGACCGCACCGCAGTGGAGCGATTTTGCCGGCCGGGCTGCCGAGGCTGTGGAGCAGCGCGGACTGAACGCTCCGGTGGAAATTCTCAAGGCCGACGGGGGAACGATGCCGCTGACGGTTTCGCGCCAAAGGCCGGTGGAGACGGCTTACTCTGGTCCGGCGGCCAGCACCATGGGAGCGGTGGCGCTAAGCCGTGGAGAAGAAAATGCGGTCATGGTCGATATCGGGGGGACCACTGCCGATATCGCCCTGCTCATCGAAGGAGAGCCCCTGCATGCCTCCAGGGGGGCTTCCATCGAGGGACGGTTTACCCATATTGAGGCCCTGGCCCTGCGCTCGCTGGCCCTGGGCGGCGACTGCGCCCTGAAACCGGGGCGTCCCCGGGTCGAGATAGCCGCCGAGCGGGCGGGGCCGGCGGCCTGTTTCGGCGGGCCCGCGGCGGCGGTGACCGATGCTTTCAATGTCTACAGAAACCGCGGGATCGGCGAAGCAGCGCTTAGCGAGAAAAAAATTGCGCAGCTGGCGGCAAAGGCCGGGTTGGCCGTGCAAGAATGCGCCGGGGCGGTGGTGGAGCAGGTGGTGGAGCGGCTCCGCGACCTGGTGGTGGAGATGTTTCGTCAATGGGAAAATGAACCGGCCTACAAGGTTTGGGAGATCGTGCACCGGCGCAAGTTCCAGCCGGACCGGATCATCGGAGTGGGCGCGGCGGCCGATCTGGTCGTGCCGCTGCTGGCGGAAAAACTGGGGGTTGACTGGACCGTGCACCGGGTTGCCCCGGTAGCCAACGCTCTTGGCGCAGCCGTGGCCCGGCCCACCCTGGCCCTGCACCTGTACGCCGATACGCAGCAAAAACGATTCACCATCGACCAGGAGGGGCTCTCCGGTGCTATCGAGAGCCCGGCTTCGTTTCAGCTGGACGGGGCCGAGGAGCTGGCCCTGGAGCACCTGGCCCGCCTGGCAGAAGAAAAAGGTGCCGGCGCTTATGCCCGGGAGGCGCGCATCGATCATTCCGAGCAGTTCAACATGATCCGCGGCTGGAGCAGGGTGGGGCGAATTTTCCAGGTGAGGGCGCAGATCGCGCCCGGCCTGATCGAGGAGTTCAAGGGGGTGGCGGATTGAAACCGACCGGATTGCTCTTTTTTCCCGCCTTTGACTGGGCTATTTCGCCCACACATCCGGAGCGCGAAGAAAGGCTGCTCTACACGCGCGACCAGATCTTTGAAGAAGGGGTCATGGACCTGCCCCAGGTACGCGAATACCAACCCCGCCTCGCTGCGGCAAAAGATATCGCCCGGGTCCATTTCTGTGTTCCCACCGTGGAGAGTATTGCCACCGAGGCGCACCTGGTCTCGGCCGGCGGCGCCCTTGCCATCGGTGATGCTTTCATGCAGCAGGAGATCAAAAACGGATTTGCCATCATCCGTCCGCCGGGCCATCATGCCATGACCGTGGCTCACGGCAACCGCGGTTTTTGCAATATCAACAACGAAGCGATCATGGTGGAATACTTGAGGCAGCGTTACGATATCCGGCGGGTCGCCATCGTCGATACCGATGTGCATCACGGTGACGGCGCCCAGGAGATCTTCTACCACGATACCGATGTCCTCTTTATCTCCTTCCACCAGGACGGGCGAACCCTGTACCCGGGAAGCGGTTTTGTTGAAGAGCTGGGCTGGCCGGCGGCCTGGGGGACGACGCTGAACATCCCTCTGGCGCCCTATACCACCGATGAAGGGATCCTCTACACCATCGACAACTTCATCCTGCCGGTTCTCGAAGAGTTCAAGCCCGAGCTGGTGGTCAACTCTGCCGGGCAGGACAACCACTACAGCGACCCGCTGGCCAACATGCTCTTCACCGCCCGCGGGTACGCCGAGCTCAACCGCAGGCTGGCGCCCGATATCGCCGTTCTCGAGGGCGGTTATTCCGTGGAGACGGCGCTGCCTTACATCAACCTGGCCCTGATCATGGCCATGGCCGGGATCGATTATTCCAACCTGCGCGAACCGGATCATGACAGCAGCATGCTCAAGGAAAATCCCGATAACATGGCCCGCCTGGAAAAGATTATTCAGCATCAGCTGGGCAATTTTCGCCGCCGCGAAGAGGAGCAGGCCGCCCAAAAGAAAAAACACGATGAATTTTACACCCTGAGCCGGCGGATTCACTATGACACCGACAATATCAGTGAAAACCAGCAGATCAGGCAGCGTCTCTGCGAGCGCTGCTGCTCTTACCGGGAGATCGCCTCCACGGG
>JAAZIE010000346.1 GCA_012510305.1 Bacillota bacterium
ATACCAGAGCCGCAGCCCCCAGGGCTGAGGTTCCTTCCGGCGCAGCTGCGGCAGGCGAATCCCTGTTTCACGTTTGATAAAAAGGCCAGTGTTTTCGCAGGTCACTTTAAAACGACGCTGCGGCTGGCTGCTGATATAGTCATGCGCCGCGTAAATGCCCGCCGTGGCGATACAGGCGGGCCCGGCTATCTGGAGCAGAAAAGAAGGATCAACCCGAAGGTTCTGGAAACCTCCGACGAATTTCATAAGCTGATAGCCGACAGCCAGGAGCGAACCGCTCGCCACTGCTGAATAGGCCCAAGATTGATTCGCAGGTGATTTTTTCGCCATCAGTAGCCCATCCCTTCCAGTTCCGATCTACCTAACACCCGACCCTAACCCTTCACCTGCCCTTGAACTCCCCGCCAGCGCCGCCCTGCCTCCGCTTGGGCATTTACCAAGCGTCGTTGAACCCTGATCCCCTTTTGTGTTGAATCATACTGCAACCCTCATTTGCCTGAACTATACTGTAACCTGGTATGTATAGTGTAATACACTTTCCACCTCATGTCAATACCTAATTGCAATTAAGTTTAATTTATGGTAATCTGGTGTAAAAGGAGGCATCGTCTAGCTATGCAAGAAAAGTATTATAGCCCAAAGGATATAGCTGAAAAATTTAACCTAAATATTAGGACAGTGTACGCTTGGATTCGCCAGGGCAGGCTTAGAGCCATTAAGCTGGGCGATCTTTGGCGCATCCCCCAGGCTGCCCTTGACGAATTCATGCAACCCCCCAAAGAGTAATCAACCTGCCCTTCACCGTACAAGCCCCGGAATCTCACGTAGGCAGGGGCTTCATTTTTCGAGTCCCCAAAGCCTTGCTGCCTTTTTGGTGACCGATTCTCTGGTTCTACTCAGCTCGCTGCCGCCGCCAAACCCCCATGATTTGCCCAAGGTGATCTCTGCCCCAAAAAAACAAAGTTCAACTGCACGGAGCTCCTTTTTCGTGAGCTGCGAGAGTAGCTGCTCAACCTGTGCCTTGCGCTGCAAATGAAAATCGATCTGCCGGTCAATTCTCGCGATGGTTGGATGTTCGGCTAAATCCACGCCGGCGCAGCCAGTAGAATCCTGAATCCATCCGCGCGTTGTTCGCACCCTGACTAAAGAGGCGCCGGCTTTTGGCATAAGCATCATGGCCACATTGGCTCTTTCCTCCTTCAGCTCCTTGATACGGATAGGAATTCTAGGGTAACTGAAGAGAATATCCATAGCCTCACCTCTAGCTTCACCATAGCCTGAAAGAGTCACGGCATTGCCCCCAAGGTATTAAGTATTTTTCTATTGGCATCGAGATCCACGATGGCGATTTCCTCTCACCTACCCGTTTGGACCTTTCCCCTGATTTATCGAGCAATTGCTAAAAAGTCTTTTTGGAAAAGTAGTCATTTAAATTTTTTCTCCTATAGTTTTGGGAAAAAAATTCGCTCAAAGGGTCACCTTCGGTTCTTAGGGTAGGGGCTTCAGAAATTAACACCCCCCTATCCCCTTTAAACGTCCCAGTTCCTTCCTTTTATCGCCCTCGCACCCTTAATGCTGTTGCAAACCAAACAACTTGATTGATTAGCTGCACTACCTCTCCCTGCATCTCGGCCCGCAGATTGATAACCCTCATCGAATCTCCCTGATCCAATGCCAACCTTATCTTTTCCCGCAACTCTAGCCCGCGCCTTGTGATCTTACACATGTAGAGCTGCTGCTGCATATCTAAAACTCCTTTTTTTAACTTCTAAACGTTGTAAACTCTTGTAACAGCTTCTCACCCTTTCCTTTATGTTGTAGCTAAACACAATCTGCTTGTCGAAAGATGCTCTTCTCTTTCTTAAGTGCCCACAGAAGCTCTCCAGTCCCCTGATAGGTATAGAGCAGGTCCATTACCTCACCCACGACTATTGGGGGCAGTTTGGATCTTATGGCGTGGCTTGCTCTAATCAATTAACATGCCGTTGGTGTGGTTGTAAGGATTAATTCTGCCGTCGTCGTCATCGTCCTTACGCCCTCATTTCCATCAGCAGCTGCTCGATTATGATGTCCTTGACGGCGATGACCTGGCCTTCGTTGTTGACGCCCTTAACGGTAATGATGCCGGAGTGCTTCATTTCCTGAGGCTTTAACGGCTGCACCCGGGCGCCCTACGGCAAGTGCATTACTTCCGGGCCACGCTCGCCGACAAGGGCAGCCCCCGCATGAAGAATGTCGCCACCCTTCCAGAGCTTCGGGATGAGCGGGATGTTGATCCCAAACTTTTTGCCACGGCAGCGGGGATCGCTTTCCAGTCGGGCAAGTCGAAGCTGATTTTGTTAAAGCCACGGATCAGGCCGTTGATCAAGCCGATCGGGATATTGATCGAGCCTTTAATGCCGCCGGTGATCTTGTCCCAGATGCCCAGCACGCGCTTATAGTAGGTGCCATGTTTCTCACCTATCGGCCACTCGGCGACAATAGCTCTAGTTGTATCTTCGATAAAACTTACATCTGCAGTTAGAGCTGCTTCTAGTGCTGCCCAGTTCCCATTTTCGCCATAGGTGTAAATGGAATCGCCTATTCTAGAAATGGCATGACCGATCGCGCTCGTGCTATTTCTAATTTTCACAATAAAGCTGCTTCCCAATGCATTCGGTTTGATTTTCATCGCACCTCCTCCGGTACGTTTCTTATTTCCTTCAATTTAGCGGGCAGCAGCAGATCCAGCTGCTGCAGATAACCGGCCCTTGATTCGCATTCATACAATGGTTCACGTTTGACCAGTTCACCGTTGCCACCCAGATTGCACCCTATAGCTATCTACAGTCACCTACAGACTTCTTTTAAAAATAGGCCGCCCGCCCATAGATGGAAACGGGCAGCCTGTTGACAGGAGGATTAACGCATTGCCGGCAGTTGCGGCCGGCAAGCTCCCATATTCACTTCGTCAAAATCGCCTTTTTCGTAGAATCATAAAACCGTCCTGGCCGGCGGTCGGTAAAGCGGTAAGCATTCAACGCTTGCTTTGCATACTCGTTCGCATCCCGCTCCATATCAGCCTCTTTGCCGTGCGCTTTAAGTGTCCCTTCGTGCAATACCTGATAAACATGCCGGGCTTCGTGGGCCACTGTTTGTGGGATAGCATCCAACTTTCTTTCATGGTTAACCCAGATTGTGTCATCTAAAACCACACAGCCCCGCCGAAGAATGCACCCATGCATCTGCCCGTCATTTGAGAAAGTCGTATTTTCTGAAAATAGCCTTGGTTTATCGGGATTGCCAGGTTCGTACTCATTGCACCACCTAACCCTCAGCTTGCTCGTCAAGTTCAAGTCAATTATGCAAAACATAAGCATCCTATCAGCGGCTTTCCTTTTTTCAGGGTCCACTGCCCATGGGGGCACCTCCTCATAAAGATAGGCCGGAGTCTTCCAGCCCCGAGGATCATTTGTGACGGTTGCCTTGGACGCCCGGGCCGCAGCCCGTTTTTCTCGCATCGCCACAGCGCGCCGTCGCTCACGCTGCTGAAGTGAACCCCTTATTCTGCTTAAGGTATCCAGCCCTTCTATTGCTGCAACATTTCTATCGAAAATCCGACACAGGAAATCAAATTTGCGGCGATCCCGGTTTGTTACCCTCGCCAACTCTCGCATCTCCCGCATCCTCGCAAGCAGAACGCCATTTCGCAATACTAGCTTTTCACGCTCATTCATAGGGCCACACTCCTAAACCTTATATCCATGCTCGCGCAACCGGGCAATAATTTGGCAAAACATCGAATTCTGATCATCTTCCCTGCCGGGTTGGACCCTGCCCCACTTATTCCGGTAGCCCATTAGTCGATAAATGGGCACAACTGCAATGTCCGACCCCACTTCGCTTCGAAGAAACTGACAGATACCCTGTTCTTCTTCAAGGGCTGCGTTTAACTGGCGCTGCAAATCAACGATTTTCACGGCAACCTTCTTATGCTCCGGCTTTATCGCCGCAATTACCTTTTCCGCTGCTTTTTCCTCGGCCTTTTGCAGGTCTGGCAACAACTTGCTCATCGCTGCTGCCAAAACCATGATTCGACGCTCGGCGTTTTTGGCGGTATCTTTAAGCGCTTGCGCATCCTGCTTCGCCCGCTCCACTGCAGCCGCTTTTTTGGGATCCAACAACGCCTCCGCCTCAAGATCTACGCTAACCTCGGCGGCCCGGGCCCTGCGCCACAGTTCTTCCGGTATTAAAGAAGCTCGCTCTTTTTGCAAGACGTCGTATTCTTTTTTAAGTTTCACGTAAGCCTTATGATCGCTCATTAGCACTTTTTTCATTTTCAGTTTGCTCCCTTGCTGCTTTTTGATTTTCAATCTCATCCCAAGCCGACTTCGCATCCCTAACAACTTGAAAAAACTCACCAACCTCGGCGCACTCCAAGACGAGGGGGGCACTCACAATTCCGTTAAAAAACGCTAATCGGCCGTCCAGTCCCAACCTAATAGCCGCGTCACCTGCCCCGAAGAAGAAGTTGTGTCCCATACCACGGCCTACACCACAGCATGCAACATCACTCTTTCTATTTTCATTTTGCTCCCCTACTTTTTGTTTTAAGATCTCTTCCCAGGCCATCTCTGCTTCTTTGGCGGCTCTAAAAAACTCATGGACTCCACCACCCTTCAAGATCAAGGGGGTTCCCGGAACCTCGATTAAGAAAACTAACCGATCGCTCTCCAACCTTATAAGCGCATCGCCTTCTCCTCCAAAATACCTTACAGGTGCACCGTCTCTTCCGAAAAACCAACCTCGCCCTGTTACCTCCATTTTGCAGCAC
>JAAZIE010000347.1 GCA_012510305.1 Bacillota bacterium
CCAGAGATGGCCAAAGGGGCGGGCGATGCGGAATACGCCTACAACAACGAACTTCTGCAATATATGGTTATTAGCCAAAACGAAAGCGCCGTAACCGCGCTCAACACCGTCGCCGGGATCGTCATCCTGCTGATCATCGTCGGTTCGGTAACGGTAATCTACAACGCCTTCGCCATCTCGGTAAGCGAACGCAAAAAGCAGTTCGGGCTGCTGGCCGGCATCGGGGCCACCCCCGGCCAGATCAGGCGATCGGTGTTCTTCGAAGGCCTCATTCTGGGGACGATCGGGATACCGCTGGGCCTGCTTTCCGGCATCGGCGGCATCGGGGTGACCCTCGCGGTAGTCAACCGGCTGATGACGGGCCTGTTCTTCGAGCAGGATATCCCCCTGCGCCTGATCATCTCCCCGCTTTTGATCCCCCTTACGGTGCTTTTTGTTGGGCTGATCATCCTCATTTCCGCCTACATTCCGGCCAACCGGGCCGCGGCGATCCCGCCCATCGAGGCGATCCGGCAAAGCGCCGATGTCAAGTTTGGCGGGAAAACGGTGAAAACATCCCGGCTGACCCGCCGGCTCTTCGGCATCGAGGGCGAGCTGGCCCTGAAGAACTTGAAGCGCCACCGCCGCCGCTACCGGACCACCGTCTTCTCGCTCTTCATCAGCATCGTTCTCTTCGTCTCTTTCTCCACCTTCATCAATTACGCGCTAACCGGCGGGGGAATGTATTACCGGGAGCTCGGCTTTGATTTCAGCGTCATGGTCGATTCGCTCACCCCCGAAGAGCAAAAGGATCTGTCCAGGCGGGTTGCCGCTCTTGACGGGGTGGAAAGATGCGCCGCGCAAAGAACGATCGTTACCGACACATGGTTGCCCCGGGAGCGCTTCAGCACCTATTTTCAGAAAAATTTCATCGATGAGGATCACCTTCCTGCAGACGGAGCGGGCCTCTACCACCTATACGTTCACCTCACCGCGCTGGGGGAAAACGAATTTAGAGCCTTCGTTGCAGAAGAGGGGCTTGACCTGAAAACATTCGAGGATAATGCCAACCCCAAGGGGATCCTGATCAGCAACAGCAGATCTTATGAGGAGAAGATCACGGAGTACAAACCGCTGCATGCAAAAACAGGGGACCGCCTTGAGCTGGCCGGAATGATAGACAGCGAAGAGGAGCGGGACCTTCTCCCCACCATCTCCATGGAGCTCGGCACCGTCACTGAAAACCTCCCCCTGGGCGTTCAACCCGCTGATGTGGGCTGGATCGACCTGGTGGTCTCCGATGCACTTTTTGACGCGACTCAGTCGCTGCTGGTGGAGCAGGGCGGGAACACGAGCTTCGCCGAAGGCGATACCCTGCGGCTTTACCTGATCACAGACCAGGGCACCGACTTAGGTGAGCAGCTCCGCAACACTTGTGAGCAGTACACCGAGGGGCACCTCTATATCCAGGATGTTAAGGCGATTCAGCGGGAGATGAAGCAGACCAACACCGTAATCTCCATCTTTCTCTACGGCTTCATCACCCTGATCACCTTGATCGGGGTGACCAATATCTTCAACACCATCAGCACCAATGTGGCCCTGCGCCGCCGCGAATTTGCCATGCTCAAATCGGTGGGGCTGACTCCGCACGGTTTCAACAGGATGATCAACTACGAGAGCATTTTCTACGGCCTCCATGCCCTGCTCTACGGCCTGCCGGTGAGCATCCTGATCACCCTGGGGATGTACAACGGCTTCGGCAATGTGCTTGGATTCGCTTTCTTTTTACCCGTAAAGGAGATCTTCATCTGCATCGCCGGGGTCTTCTTTATAGTCTTCATGACCATGCTGCACGCCGGCTCCAAGCTGAAGCGCGACAATATCATCGACGCGCTGAAGGAGGAGAACCTCTAGAGAACCGAGCCCGAGAACGCTTGGATTCAAACCGTCCTTTTATTGTAAAAAGGTGACAGGAGAACCGTCCCCCTGTCACCTACTCTTTTACGGCAGGCCCAGCTTGCTGCGCTTGTCGCTGATATGT
Organism: Bacillota bacterium; assembly: GCA_012510305.1. GTDB lineage: Bacteria > Bacillota > Dethiobacteria > DTU022 > DTU022 > JAAZPQ01. The sequence continues at coordinate 2,024 of JAAZIE010000347.1, forward strand.
TCCACTATGAGGACGGCGGCCTTCAGCGGATCGGTCTCCACCGCAAAGGCGGCGCCGATCACATCGTTGGCCCCTTCTGTAAGAAGGGCGGCCACGTTCTCGCTGCCCAGCACCTGCGGCACCGTGCCCAGCACCGTGAAGATCCCCGAGCCGATGACATAGCTGCCGATACTGACCGCCTTCTCCGACATCCACTCCGGGGCGGCACCGGCCAGCGGCAGCTCGCTAATATCCACGCCCAGGGCGTTGGCCACCGCAGCGGCGACGACGAGGATCCGGCTAATATCCACGCAAGAACCCATGTGCAAAACCGGCGGAATTTTCAGCGCTTCACAGACCGCCCGAAGGCCCGGGCCGGCCTTCTGGGCCGCCTCCGGCAGCAGCAGGCCCCGTTTGGCACTGGCGATGGCCGTGCATCCCGTTTCCACCACCAGGATATCCGCCTTGATCAGCTCTTCGGTGAGGGTGACATGGCCGTGATCGTGGGTGATCTTGGGGTTGTTGCAGCCCACTATGCCGGCAATGCCCTTGATCGACCCCTCTTTGATCGCATCGAGCAGCGGATCCAGGGAACCGCCCAGGGCGGAGAGGATCGCCTCGACACTGAACCCGGCTACGAATTCCATCTTCTCCTTCGGAATGAACACCCGCTCAGGATTGCGCTTGGGGTAGCCCTCCACCGCTATTTTCACAATCTCACCGGCTATCTGCAAGGCCTTTTCCTCTTCAAAGGGAACATGCTTCGCTCCGGGGAACTTGGCCTTGGGAGAGGTGGAGATGATCTCGGTATGGTAGCAGTCGGCCAGCGAAGTCAGGGCAGGCATGATACACTGTACGTCCACCACCATCGCTTCGACCGCCCCGGTGATAATTGCCAGCTCCTGCTGCAGGAAGTTGCCCGCCACGGGGACGCCGTGCCGCATGAGCAGCTCATTGCCCGTGCAGCACATGCCGCAGACATTTATCCCTTCCGCCCCCTTCGATTGAGCCAGCTCCAGCAGCTCCGGATCGCGGGCCGCAGCGACGATCATTTCAGAGAGGGTGGGCTCGTGGCCGTGCACAATGATGTTTACCTCATTTTCTTGGAGAACCCCCAGGTTGCTCACCCCTTCGACCGGCTCAGGTGTGCCAAAGAGAACATCGGAGAGCTCTGTGGCCCACATCGATCCCCCCCAGCCGTCGGAAAGAGCGGTGCGCAGCCCGTGCAAAATGAGATTGACATACTCGTTGTCCACGCCGATATGGGTGCGGTGCATAACCTCGACGATCTCCCGGTCGATCCCGCGCGGGGTAAGCCCAAATTTGCTCCAGGTTTCCCTTCTTTTTTCCGGAACCCTGTTTAAGAAGGCCAGCGTCCCCTTCCTGGTGCCGAACTCCTCCAACGCCGCTTGAGCCACGTCGGCGGCGATCTCCTCGGCGGAACGCCCTTCCACGGCAATATCGAGCTCACCGGCCAGGGCCGCCAGCTTATCCCGGTCTTTGACCTGGTAGTCCGGAGACTGCCCCGTGGAAGCATGGAGCAGCGCTTCCACGATATCGCGCCCATGGTCTGAATGAGCAGCCGCCCCTGCGGCGATAGCCCTGAGCAGGTTCCGGGCCACGATGGTATCGGCACCGGCGCCGCAAACCCCTTTTTGCGGCTCGCCGCCGAAGGGATCTATCCGGCAGGGACCCATGTTGCAATTCCGGCAGCAAAGTCCGAGCAACCCAAATCCGCACTGCGGTTCCTGCCGGTCATGGCGATCCCAGGCCGTTTCCAGGCCTTCCGCTTCAGCCCGGTCCAACATCGCCAGGGTGGCGGGATCGATACTCCTCTGATTTCGCTTTTCCTGATCCACTGTTCTCCTTCCTTTCATTTTATTTGCCCTTCCGGGCTTGATTTACATCCGGCTCTTCCCTGCTGCTTCTTCGTGCCGGGAAAGAATCTGCCGGCCCGTACTGCGGCACCGGCAGCGCTGTGGCGGCGGCAGCCGCCCTCATACGCCGGCAGCGCAAACAGAGCAGCTCTTCCCCGGGCACACCCTCCTCTGCAGCCTTTTCGCGCATCTGTACCAGCAGCTCCGCCGGGACGACCGGCCGGCCGCATTCGCTGCAAAGAGCCTGTTCCAGGTCGCTGTGCCAGCGATCGATGAGCAGACGACCCGCCTCTTCCCTGACCTTGATCGCGCCGGTGGGGCAGAGATAAGCGCAGGCGGCGCAGCCCAGGCAGAGATCGGTCTCTGCATCAAAAGGGGTGCTTACCTTTCGCTCCGCCCCGCGGTAAACAAAACTGATCGCGTTTTTACCGATCACTTCCCGGCAAACCCGCACGCAGAGTCCGCAGAGAATGCATTCCTCCTCTCCATCTCCGGTGAGGAGAAGATCTGCGGTGTCCACGCGCCATTGCCGGGCCAGATCCTGGAGCACCTTCACCCCGGGGCAGCGGGCCAGCAGCAGCTTCAGGCTCATCTTGCGCGCCTGCCAGACCGCCGGGGTGCCGGTCTCCACGCTCAGGCCGCTTCGCTCCAGCGGGTAATTGCAGGCGGCCACGATGGACTGCCGGCCGCCCTCATCCAGGGCAACCAGGCAAAGGCGGCAGGCCCCAAAAGGCTCCAGCGCTTCGTGATGGCAGAGGGTGGGAATCTCCAGGCCCAGCCTTCTCGCGGCGGCAAGGATCGTCGTCCCCGCCGCCACCGCTACCCTTTGCCCATCAATCTTAACTTCAATCATTACATTCACCTCGCTGCTTACTGCACTACAATGGCATCAAAACGGCAGACATCGCGGCAGATGCCGCAGCGGATACAGAGTTCCGGATCCAGCCGGGGCACCTCTTTTTTGGGCCCGCTGATCGCCCCGGTGGGACAGTGGCGGTTGCACCGCCTGCAGGCGGTACAGGCCTCTTCGTCGATGGAATAGGTGATCAGCTCCTTGCATACGCCCGCCGGGCAGCGCCGCTCCTCGATATGGACCCGGTATTCATCCTCAAAATAGCGCAGGGTGGTCAGCACCGGGTTGGGCGCCAGCCGGCCCAGGGCGCAAAGGCTGCCTGCCTGCATCGCTGCAGCCAGCTCCCGCAGCCTCTCCAGGTATTCCGGCTTTCCCCGCCCGGCGGTAATCTCATCCAGGTAGGCCATCATCTGGCGACCGCCTTCGCGGCAGGGGGTGCACTTGCCGCAGGATTCGTCCACCGTAAAGGAAAGAAAATAGCGGGCCACATCGACCATGCAGGTGCGTTCGTCCATGACGATCATCCCGCCGGAGCCCATGATGGAGCCCGCTTCGGTAAGCTTTTCATAATCCAGGGGCAGATCCAGCTTCGAGGCCGGCAAGCAGCCTCCCGCCGGTCCGCCGGTCTGCACCGCCTTGAATTCTTTGCCCCCGGGAATGCCGCCGCCGATTTCATAGATCAGCTGCTGCAGGGTCATCCCCATGGGCACCTCCACCAGCCCGGTGTTGTTCACCTTGCCGGTTAGCGAGAAAATCATCGTCCCCTTGCTTGCAGCGGTACCGATTTGCCCATACCAGGCGCCGCCGCGCTCCGTAATCAGCGGCACCGCCGCCAGCGTCTTCACATTGTTAATCAAAGTGGGCTTTCCCCACAGCCCCTTCTCCACCGGGTAGGGCGGCCGGGGCCGCGGGTTGGGCTCGCCGGAAAGACCCTCGATGGAGCTGATCAGGGCGGTCTCCTCGCCGCAGACAAAGGCGCCGCCGCCGCGGGTGAGCTGCAGCTCGAAGTCAAAACCGCTCCCGAGTATATCCTCGCCCAGCAGACCCCACTCGCGGGCTTGCACCAGGGCGATACCGGCATGCTCCACCGCCAGGGGATACTCGTTGCGCACGTAGATAAAACCTTTGGCGGCGCCGACGGCGTAGGCGGCGATGATCGCGCCTTCAATGACCAGGTGAGGGTTGCCCTCCAAAAGACTGCGGTCCTGAAAACAGCCCGGGTCGCCTTCGTCAGCGTTGCAGATCAGGTACTTGGGCTCACCGGTGGCTCTCCTGCAGAGCTCCCATTTACGGCCTGCGGGAAAACCGCCGCCGCCGCGCCCGCGCAAGCCTGACTCCTTGATATTGGCGATGACCTGCTCCGGGCTCAGCGATCCCAGGGCGCCGGCCAGGGCGCGGTAACCACCCACTCCCACGTAATCTTCAATCCGGTGAGGGCTGATCTGCCCGTTCCACCCCAGGGTAAGGCGCTTCTGCCCCCGGTAAAAAGGCACCTCCGCCTCCTGTTGCACGGGCTCACCGCTAACGGGATCGACATAGAGCAGGCGTTCCACCGCCTCTGCACCCAGAACCGTGCGCTCAATGATCTCGGGCACATCCTCGGGCTCCACACGGCAGTAGAAAATATTCCCCGGCTCCACCACCACCAGCGGGCCCTGCTCACAAAAACCATGGCAGCCGGTAATCCTGGTCAGAACCGGCACCTCCAGCTCCCGCTGAAGCAGCTGCTCCTCGAAAGCAGCCACCACCTCGCGGGCCCCCGAGGCGCTGCAACCGGTCCCGCAGCAAACCGCCACCGAGGCGCCTTCCCGGTGCCCGGCGCCGGCGATCTGCTCCCTTCTGACCTCCAGCTCCTCCGCCGATTTAAGCGTCTTCATCTTCGTATGCCTCCAGCAGGCGTTCCGCCTGGTGAGCGGTCAGGTGGCCGTGGTAGTCCCGGTCAATGGAGACCAGGGGCCCCAGTGCGCAGGCGCCCAAACAGTTGACCCGTTTCAGGGTATACTTGCTGTCTGCGGTGGTCTCGCCGGGCTTGATCCCCAGGCGCCGGCTGAGAGCGTCCAGAATCAGCTCGCTGCCCCGCACATGGCAGGCGGTCCCCAGGCAGACCTGGATCTCATGCTCGCCGCAGGGTTCCAAATCAAAGCTGCGGTAAAACGTAGCAGCGCTGTAAAGATGGCTCAGCGGGATGGACAGCTGCTCCGAAACCCTCTCCAGGGCCTCCCGGGGCAGATACCGAAATGCAGCGTTGATTTCATGAAGGATGGCCACAATGGCGGTGCGATCACCGCGGTACCGATCAATGATTGGATCCACTTGTTTTCTCATGGCATCCCGGCCGGCGGATCACCGATCCTGCAAGTACTCGACCAGGAATTCCCTCCTTTTCGTCCCGGCCAGTTGTGCGGTAGAAGCCAGCTGCAGTGCGCCCGTGGGACAGCTCTCCACGCAGGCGGGCAGCCGGCCCGCTTTCGCTCTCTCCTGGCAGAGATCACATTTAATCATGACCTTATCATCGGGGGCGGCCACAATTACGCCGAAGGGGCAGGCCAGAACGCACCACTTGCAGCCGATGCAAAGATGGTCATGCAGCAGCACCACTCCTTCGATCTCCTCCTTGACCAGGGCGCCGGTAGGGCAGACCCGCACACAGGGCGCATCTTCGCAGTGCCGGCACTGCAGCGGCAGGTTGGACCCGCCGCAGCCTTCCACGATCACCCTTTTTTGCGGCCGGGGCCGTTCGGCGACAGCCTGGAACAGCTCTTTGCTCCGGGAATGTTCCACGGCACAGGCGATTTCACAACTGTGACAGCCCAGGCACTTCTCCAAATCGACCACGATGTTCCCTTTCAAGACAGATCTCTCCTTTCTGATAGATGCTGATCGCTCAATTGAGAGTCATCCAGGGCGGGACCACCTCCTTAAAAAAGGATGGGTCTATGCGGTGATGAACATCTTCGGTAAAGGTGGTTGCCGGTGCTTCCGGGACAGCAGGCAGATCTGCTGCAGCTATAAAAGACACCTGCACTGCGAAACCTGTTGCCGGTAGGCCCGCTGTGCCTGATAGAGCAGCACCCGGGTTCTGGTGAAAAGAGTCCTTAATGCAAACTATATTTTGATTATACTAAATATAGTGCGAATTGCAAAGCAAAATTCATTCTATTCCTCTTGCCTAAAGATGGAGTTTGCGAATCGCCGCGGGAAAAGACCCCTAAGCCCGGTGATTGACAATAAAAAATAATGATGCTATGCTGTGACGCGATGGGGATGTGGTGCAAACCCGGCTTGCCGGCCCCCCCCATGCCCGGTCGCTCCAGAACGCTGCGAAAGGGGTGGACCCACCATGCTGCTAAAACCGATCGGCATTATCCACAGCCCGTACAAGGTTTCCGGAGATGCGCCGCGCCAGGGACGCTATTCCGAGCACCCCATGGAGCTGGAGATCTACGAGCAGTACGTGGCAGGTCTAAAGGATATCGACAGGGCCACCCACCTCATCGTCCTGCACTGGCTGCACCATGCCAAGCGGGATCTGCTTCTGGTGAAGACGCCTCACCGCCAAAAGGTGCGCGGCGTTTTCGCCTGCCGTTCACCGGTGCGGCCGAACCCCATCGCCTTCAACGTGGTCAAACTGATCGGAGTCAGGGGAAACCGCCTCACGGTGCAGGGGCTCGACGCCCTGGAC
>JAAZIE010000348.1 GCA_012510305.1 Bacillota bacterium
GACGCGGTCTGGAAGGTACCTGAACTTGACGCAAATTATTCCAAGAGGAGGTTTGCATTGATGACGCAGGAAAATGAATATTTGGGAGGCGCTCTTGTCGCCCGGGCGCTGAAAAATGAAGGGGTTAAAAATATATTCAGCCTCAGCGGGGGTCATATCAACCCCGTCTACAGCGGCTGCCTGGCCGAAGGGATCCGCATTGTCGATACGCGCCATGAACAAGCCGCCGTGCACATGGCCGAAGGCTGGGCCCGCTACACGGGCAGGCCCGGGGTCGCCGTGGTCACGGCGGGTCCGGGGGTGGTGAACGCCCTTCCCGGGATGGCCGTAGCCGCCCAGAGCGGGGTGCCGCTCGTGCTTATCGGGGGCCGCAGTTCCCTGGCCCGCAGGGATATCGGCGCGATGCAGGATATTGACCAGCTGGCCCTGCTGCGCCCACTGACCAAGTGGGCCCGCCAGGTTTACCAGGTCGAGCGCATCCCCGAGTACGTCGCCGCCGCTTTTCGCCAGGCCCTTTCGGGCAGGCCGGGACCGGTTTTTTTGGAGATTCCCGTGGATATCATGCACGAAACAGTAGCGCCGGGGCTGGTTCGCTTCCCGGAGCAGTATTACAGCAGGCGGCGCCCCTGCGCCGAAGAAAAGGATATCAAGGAGGCGGCCGCGCTGCTGGCGGCGGCGAAACGGCCGCTGATCCTGGCCGGCAGCGGGGTTTTCTGGTCCGACGCTTCCGCCGCGCTCATCGAATTTGCGGAATCGCTTCGGATTCCGGTCTACACCCGCAACCAGGCCCGGGGCACATTCCCCGAAGATCATGACCTGGCCGGCGGGTTTTTCCCCATCGGGCTGATGCAGGCCGATCTTGTTCTGATCCTGGGAACACGCCTGGATTGGACCGCGGGCTACGGCCGCCCGCCCCTTTTTAAGATGACTACAAAAACCATCCATGTGGATATCGAAGCCTCCGAAATCGGCCAGAACCGTCCCGCCGATGTAGGGCTCGTGGGTGATATCAGGGCAGTTTTGCAGCAGCTAAGCGGGGCCTTGAAGCCTGAAAGCATGCAGATGGAAGGCTCGTGGCCCCAGACGATCCGGGTCCTGCGGGAGGCGGCCCGCGAATCGTCGGCCGGGAGCATAGACCCCGCCGCTGCGCTGATTCACCCGGCCGCGCTTTGCCGCGAGCTGAGTTCGCTCTTGCCCCCCGAGACCCTTCTCGTCGTGGACGGGGGCGATATCGCCGGGTTTGCCGTGCTCACGATGGAGGCACTCTCTCCATCATCGCTCATCTGGATCGGCGCTTTCGGCCATCTTGGCGTGGGGCTCCCCTTTGCCCTGGCGGGGAAGCTGGCTCACCCGGAAAGACCGGTTGTGTTGATCACCGGCGACGGTGCCTTCGGCTTCAGCGCCATGGAGTTCGACACCGCGGTGCGCCATGATCTGCCGGTGATCGCCATTATCGCCAACGACGGTGGATGGGGCCAGATTCGCCGCGGGCAGCGCCGCGATTACGGGAAGACCGCCGGGGTGGAGCTGGGGCCGGTGCGCTACGATCGCATGGTCGAAGCCCTGGGCGGCCACGGTGCCCGGGTGGATGAGGCGGCTGCGCTGGGGCCGGCGCTGAAGGAAGCGCTGGACAGCGGGCTGCCTTCATGCATCAATGTTAGAACCGACCCCGACACCGGTTTTTCGGGGATGGATCTGCCCTGGAAGATCAACTAGCGAAGAGGGCCGGGCAAATAGCTCACGGTTACCATGCAGAGAGGAGTTTGATCGATGAGAAGACTGGAGGGTAAAGTAGCCCTGGTTACGGGCAGCGGCAGGAAAAAAGGGATCGGTTCCGTCTGCGCGGCGCGCCTGGCCGCCGAAGGGGCCGCGGTGGTGGTTACCGATGTGGAGTGCACCCTGTCGGACGCTCCCGGTAACGAGGCCGGGGCGCCCCTGGAACTGGAGGCGGTGGCCGAAGCGATCAACAGCGCGGGGGGGCGGGCCCTGCCCCTTTATGCCGATATCACCGATCCCGAGGCGGTGGAGCGCCTGGTGGGAGAAGCGATCGGGGAGCTGGGCAAGATCGATATCCTGGTGAACAACGCCGGCTGCTCGCCCGGCCCGGCGCCCCTGGCCCAGTTCAGCCTGGAGGCCTGGGAGAAAACCCTGGCCGTCAACCTCACCGGCACCTTTCTTTGCTGCCGCGAGGTGGTGCCCCAGATGATCGCCGGCGGGGGCGGCAAGATCATCAATATCTCCTCGCGCGCAGCCAACCGGGGCGCCCTGTGGATGCATGCCTACAGCGCCTCCAAGGCGGGCGTGCTCGGGTTGACCAGGTCGATGGCCCTGGAGCTGGCCCCCTTTTGTATCTGCGTGAACGCCCTCTGCCCGGGGGATATCCAGACCGAACTGAAGCAGTGGGGCCTGGAGATGGAGGCGGGGGTGAAAGGGACCACGGCCGACGCGCTGAAAGAGGAGATCGCCCGGGTCACGCCCCTGGGTCGCCTGGGAACCCCTGAAGATGTTGCCGCCGTCGCGGCCTTTTTTGCTTCACCCGATTCCGACTACCTCACGGGAGAGGTGATCGATATCTCGGGCGGGTACGGCCTGGGCAATGCAACGGGACAGATCGGATTTTAGCCCGGGTGAGCCGGGTCTTTTTCCCGGTAAAGAATTTGTAAAAAGCTGGATGCTGCTTCCGTGAGGCGGGTTTCGGGCAAGGTGGCGGCGTAGATATCCCGGGACAGGCCGGCGCCTTCAATCCTCACGGAGCTTAACCGCCCCCGGGCCAGATCTTCTTTTACCGCCAGGCGGGATATGAGGGCGGCGCCCAGGTTGGCCGTGACCGCCTGCTTGATCGCTTCGAAGCTGTTGAAATCGGCAATGACGGCCAGTTCCTCGGGCAAAAGGCCGATTTCGGCGAAAGCTTCCTCCATATCTTTGCGGCTGCCCGATCCCTTTTCCCTCAGGATCAGCGGCTGCGCCGGCAGCTCGCTCCCCTTTACGGCATCGCGGGCAGACCAGGGATGGTGGGGCGATACGACGAGAATGAGCTCGTCGTCCATCACTTTCCGGGAAACCAGCCTTTTGCCGGGAAGGGTGCCCACCAGAAAAGCCAGCTCGATCTTTCCCTCCAGCAGGTCGGCGTAAACCCGGTCATTGTTGCCGATAGTGAGGCTGTAGCTGATCTCCGGGTGGGATCTGCTGAAAAGGCCCAGCAGGCCCGGCAGGGCATAGATGCCGAAAGTGGGGGCCGCGCCGATGGAGAGCCTGCCGTGGAGGGTTCCCCTGAGCCTCATCATCTCATTTTCCAGGCCGGTGGAGGCTTTTGCAAGCTCTTTCAGGTGGCTGTAAAGCAGAACCCCGGCGGGGGTCAGCTCCAGCCCCCATGACTTCCGCAGAAAGAGCTTCACCCCGTAGTGCTCTTCCAGTTTCTGAATGGCCGCGGTTACCGCCGGCTGCGAGATATACAGATCACGGGCGGCCTGCGATATGTTCAAGCAGCGCGCCACGTGGATAAAAACCCCGGCCTTGTAATCGAGCATCATTTTTGGGCCAGCCTCCCCGGCCATATTTGAGCTTCCGGATAAGGATACTATTTGACACGGCCGCCCCCTTTACCTGTCAGCAAATCACCGGCGGGCGGCCGGGGATGGAGCACCCGAAAATTCATAGCCGGAAGGAATGAGGTCATCATTATTTCTTATTTCACAGTTGGCTGAATAGTTAGTATAATCTAGGTGCAAATTTTTATTTTCCCTTCTTTCCTTTTGCGGCCCGGTGAAGTGACCCTGTGGTGAACCACTAAACCGATGGTGAGGAGAGGATTACATGGAAACGCCTTTTCCTTTTGAGCCGGTTCTGGTTTTCGGGATAATGGCCGTTGTGCTGCTGCTGGGGATGCTGCTGCGGGGATCGATCCGGGTGCTTCAGAAATTTCTTCTTCCCAGCTGCTTCATCGGCGGCACCCTGGGGTTGATCCTTTTGAGCACAGGACTGGTCAAGCTGCCAACCTCGCTGCTTGAGACTTTTGCCTACCACCTTTTTATCATCTCTTTTATTTCGATCGGCCTTACCGCCGCCGGAAACGACAAGAACAAGCCGGCGGTGGAATCCCCGATCAAGGGAGCGCTGTGGATCGGGCTGGTTACCGGGGTGGTCATGGCCATGCAGGGGCTCATCGGATCCCTTTTCGTGTTTCTGTTAAATCCCGCCGGTTACAATCTCCACCCGCTTTTTGGTTTTTTGGCCCCGCTGGGGTTTGCCCAGGGGCCGGGCCAGGCCCTTTCCATGGGCAAGGTCTGGGAAGAATTCGGCTTCGCCGACGCTGCAACCTTGGGGCTCTCTTTCGCCGTGTTCGGTTTTGCCTTCGCTTTCTTTGTCGGCGTCCCGCTGGTGAACTGGGGGATCCGCAAGGGATACTCCTCCCTGACGCCCAAAAGCCTCTCTCTGGAATTTTTGAAAGGGATTGTGCAGAAAGAGACCAAAAAAGAGGCCGCCGGCGAGCTGACCACGCATTCAGCCAACGTGGATACAATGGCCTTTCATGCGGCACTGGTGGGGCTGGTCTACGTGCTCACCTACCTGCTGATCCTGGGGGTGGGCAAGCTGATTTCCGAGGATGTGGCCTAAAGCCTCTGGGGCTTTTTCTTCTTCTTCGGCATAATCATGGCGCTTCTGGTCCGGTTTGCGATCAACAAGATCGGCCTGGGCCATCTGCTGGATCCGGGGACGCAGCGCCGGATCACGGGGCTTTCGGTGGACTTTCTCATTGTCTCCACGATCATGGCGATCCAGGTGACGATCATCTGGGCATATATCGTGCCCATTGTTTTGATCAGCCTGGCCACCGGGATCTTGACCACCCTGGTCATATTCTACCTGGGCCGGAGAAGCGGAGCCTACAGCTTTGAACGAACGGTGGGGGTGTACGGAATCGCCACCGGCACCGCCCCCGTGGGCCTGCTTCTGGTGAGGATAGCGGATCCGGACCTGGAAACGCCGGTGGCCCTGGAGATCGGGCTGCAAGCCCTATTTGCGGCGCCTTTCGTGTTCGGCTACATGCTTTTGATGAACGCCCTGCAGTGGTGGGGCTGGAGCATGCCCTTGCTGCTGCTGATCTTCGCGGGTGCGATGGTGCTCTCTTTCATTTTGTTGAAGGTGTTCAAGTTTATCGGCCCCCGCACATTTTAGCGCCGATCTGGAGGCGGTGAGCCCTTGAAAGCGGTAGTGATCAGCGCTCCCGGCAGAGTGGACATCGTCGAAAAACCCGTGCCTGTCCCGGGGCCGGGCGAAGCGCTGGTCAAAATCAGCTATTGCGGTATTTGCGGTTCCGATCTTCATGCTTTTGAAACCGGTTTTTTGCCCCCCCGCCTGACCATCGGGCACGAGTTTTCCGGGGTTGTCTGCGCGCTGGGCGAGGGCTGTCACCGCCCGGCGCCGGGCCGGTATGTCACCGGAAACAACATCATCGGCTGCGGCCGGTGCCGCATGTGCCGCCGGGGCCGGGACAACCTCTGCCTGGAGATGCGCCGGCTGGGCATCACCGCTGAGGGCACGATGGCGGAGTACGCCCTTCTCCCGGTGAAAGAGCTGGTGGAACTGCCGGGGAAAGCCTCCCTTGAACAGGCCGCCCTGGCCGAGCCGCTGAGCGTGGGCCTGCACGGGGTGAACCGGGTGCAGATCGATCCCGGTGACAGCGCTTTGATCCTCGGTGCGGGAACGATCGGCCTGGCTGTGCTGGCCCTGCTAAAATACAAAGGGGTTGAAAACGTGTTTGTGGCCGAACCCGCCCCGGCAAGAAGGGCGGTGGCCGGAAAGATGGGGGCGGCCCGGGTGATCGACCCTGCGGCTGCAGAATTTGAAAGCGTAATTGGCGCTCTCACCGGCGGTGCGGGTGCAAGCGTGGTCTTCGAATGCGCCGGCCTGCCGGAGACGATCGGGGAAGCGTGCAGCCTGGGGGGCGCGGGGGCGAGCGTGGTGGTCTTGGGCATCTGTGAGCAAGCGGTGGAACTAAATTTTTTGAACCTGGTTACCCGGGAGATCAGCC
>JAAZIE010000040.1 GCA_012510305.1 Bacillota bacterium
ATATTGATCTTGTACCCGCCGTAAAGAACCGAGCAGTTTTTAGAGTAGATGGTGATACCCCGTTCTCTTTCCAGTTCGTTGGAATCCATGACGCAGTCCGCCACCTGTTCATTTTCCCGGAAAACACCGCTTTGAGAAAGAAAAGCGTCCACCAGGGTGGACTTGCCGGCGTCTACATGGGCGATTACAGCGATATTGATCACTTTCAACCTGTCGTTCATTGTTTTGGCCTCTTCCCTGTTGCAAACCATTACAGTTTACCATAAAAGAGCGGGCAGCACTACAGGGGGTTTGCTTTTGGCAGCTAACCGCCGGGAACAGTTGGCGGGATCGATGGAATTGATGAAATTCAGTGCCCGAGTGGTTTTAATGTCTCAGTTTCGGGCATCCCAATGAAATGGATCTGCAGCAAGCGGTTGATTTTGCGGTTGAGATATCAGCAAAAGCAGGCGAAGAGGCCTGATCCTGACTTCAACGAAGGCATCGGAAAGGGAGATGGGGACGCCGCCCCCGGCTCGAGAGTGGATCCTTTTATGAGCCAAAGTCACCGTCCCCGCTGCGCGCTAGAGTCCCAGTATGGCCACGCTGCAAACATTCTGGTGAGGCACCCCGCCCAGGTTATGGGTCAGGCCCAGCCGGGCGTTTTTGACCTGACGCTCCGCCGGCCAGCGCTGCAAAAGCTGGCTGTAGATCTCGAAGATCATGCGCAGCCCCGAAGCGCCGATGGGGTGGCCGAAGCATTTCAGCCCGCCGTCGCTCTGGCAGGGCAGTGCACCATCCAGATCGTAGAAACCGCTTAAAATATCATCGGGAGCCCCGCCCGGCGGCGATATGGCCAGGTCCTCCATGGTCACCATCTCGGTGATGGAGAAGCAGTCATGGACCTCCATTAAATCGAGCTCTTCCCGCGGTTTGTCGATACCGGCTTCCTCGTAAGCCCGCTTTGCCGCTGCCTGCGTGGTCATGATACCGGCACCGTCCCAGCCGTGATAGGCGGCTTCTTCACCGGAACTGACCGCAATCTGCAGCGCCTTTACCAGGACCGGCTCGCGATCCGGTTGGAGCCTGCGTGCAATTTCCGGCGTGGTCACAATAGCCATCGCCGCTCCATCGCTGACTCCGCAACAGTCATAAAGACCCAGCGGGTAAGCCACAAAGGGCGATGAGCAGATCTGGTCTTCGCTCACTGCGCGCCTGAGGTGGGCCCGCGGGTTTTTTACCCCGTTTTGGTGGCTCTTCCAGGAGATGTGGGTAATCGCCTCCTTAACTTTTTCCATGGGCATTTTATGTTTTGCCGCATAGGCCGTGGCCAGCTGGGCGAAAAGTCCGGGCGCAGTGGCGTTGGGCGTGATATAGCGGAGAAGCTGTCCAAAGATGGGGGAATCAGGCAAACCGCCGTAGCCCACGTCTTTTAATTTCTCCACGCCGGCGGCAAGAGCGATTTCGCAAGCTCCCGAAGCCACTGCGTAACAGGCCCCGCGGAAAGCCTCGGTCCCCGAGGCGCAGAAATTCTCCACCCGGGTTACGGGAATGAAGGGCAGATGCAGGGTGCTGGCCAGGTAGCAGCCGCCTTTGCCGATGTTGACCTCATCGATATGATTGCCGATCCAGGCGGCCTGGATATCTTTCTTTTCAATACCGGCATCGGCCATACATTCGCCGAAGGCTTCGATGAGGAGGTCGCTGGAATCGAGCTCCCAGTGTTCGCCAAAAACAGTGCAGCCCATTCCTAAAATAGCGACCTTGTCACGGATTCCTGCAGCCATTTAAGACACCTCCTTTTCCGTAGTTGCCGGAACCGCTTTCCAGAAGTAGAACGTGATATCCCTTTTCGGATCATAGTACTTGATGCGGAAGGTAAATTCCACTTCCCCGCCCACCTGCAGGTCTTCGAGGGTGCAGTCGGCAAATTCAAACATGGCCCGTCCCCCCCCGTTAAAGTCCACGTTGCCGTAGATTGCCGGGGGATTGATCGTGGCGGCCAGCATATCCGAAGTGTAGCTGACGATCTTGCCGCCCCTGTTCGAAAGGCTGAGCGGTTCCATCTCGTCGATAGCGCCGCAGCCGGGATTGACACAGACACGCTGCGGCGGGTACTGCTGCGTGCCGCATTTGTTACAGCGGCTTCCCTGCAACCCCAGAATGGCCTTGCGGCTGCGCCAGGTCATGGACCAGCGCGTAACCTGCTCCTCTTCGCCGCGCAGGCCCAGTTCCACGGGAATCATGCCCCGCCAGGTCAGGTACTTGGTGTAGTTGTCCAGCTCGGCATGTTGGCCCAGCGTGTCGGAAAAGCGTTTTCTGTCCTTAAAGCTTTCAATTTGGGGAGTGACCTCGAAGTAGAGGGCGTCGCAGCCGTTGCCGTAGCTGACCAGGAGCAGCTTGTCACCCGGTGAGGCTTCCTCAAAGGCCCTGGAGAACATTAACAGCGGATGAGCGGTGCCGGTATCACCGCTAACTTGCAGCAGGTCATTTTCCACCTGCTCCGGAGCCAACCCCAGCTTTCGTTCAATATTTCTGCGCCCTCCCCCGTAAGAACAGGGGTAGATTACTTTAGCGAAGTCAGAGGGCTTTAAACCGTGGCGGCGGCAAAGGCCGGTGACCACTTCGGGGATGAGTTTTTCGTAGCCCATATCGCGTATCCAGCGGTCCTCCCACTGGCGGTTGTAGATCGTCTCGGCGCCGCGGAGCTGATCGACAAAATCGCAGGAGAGCGAATACGCGCCCTTGAAAAGGGCGATCGGCTTCTCGCCGCCCACGAGCAGGGCGGCGGCGCCATCGCCAAAAAACATCTCCTGCAGCGAACCCGCTTTGCCAAGCCTGCAGTCGGCGGCGCAGGTTAGCGCTTGCCTGCCCTCGTTGGCAGAGCTGAATTCCAGTGCGGCCAGCAGTGCACTGCCGCCGGCTTTAAGCGCTCCACCAAAATCGGCGCTGCGGATCTCTTCTGGAATACAGAGTGCACCGGCAATGATGTTGGCGCACTGCCGTTCTTTGAAAGGCGAGGTGGTGGTGGCAAAATAAAGCGCCTCCACTTCATCAGGTTTGAAACCGTGCAGGCAGCGTTTTCCTGCCGCTGCGGCCATGGTCACGGCATCTTCATCAAAGGCGGCCACCGCTTTTTCGCCCGCCGCGTTCATGATCAGGGCCTGGTTTAACCAACCCATGGCGCTGAAAATGGTCATCCGGTTGAGCCGGTAACGGGGCAAGTAAGCGGCATAAGAAACAATTCCTACCATCCGGCACTCCCTCCCATCATGGATTTAGCCAAACGGCGGCGTTGGTCAGGCAATATTCGCCCCGTTCAGCGGTTTTGGAGCGGAGAATAATTTTATCGGGCTTCTTTGACCACATCTCGGTAATGATGCTCTTCCCGGGAAAAACATGCCTGGAAAAACGTACCTTCATCGCTTTAAACCTGGAGGGATCGTTGTTGGCATATTCGCGCAGCACCGCCCGGCAGGCGAAGCCCATGGTGCAGAGCCCGTGCAGAATGGGCTTGGAGAAACCGCCCATCGCTGCAAAGGCAGGGTCGGCGTGGAGCGGGTTGAAGTCACCGGAAAGACGGTAGAGCAGCGCTTGCTGCGGCAGGGTCGGTAGCGAGACACTTTTATCCGGCTCCCGCTCCGGCGGAACATGGCCGGGGTCGGGGCCTCTTTCACCGCCAAAGCCCCCTTCACCCCGGACAAAGACGCTGAATTTATTTAAAAAGAGCGGTTCATCTTTTTTATCCCGGGTGACCACCTCGATTTCAATGAGCGCTCCCTTGCCTTTATCGTACAGCGCGGCCACCTTGGGGTAAGAGGTCAGTTTTCCCTCTGCAGGGATGGGTTTGTAGAGCTCCAGGTATTGTTCTCCGTGCAGCAGCATGGCCGGGTTTATATCGACCCCTTCCAGGTCCATAATGCCGGTGAGTGCCGGAAACGGGGGTACCACCCCAAACGTGGGCAGCACCTCCAGGTCACCTTCATAAACAAACTTCAGATCTTCATCCGCGGCACCTGCCCCGATGCCGAGAGCGTAAAGAATAATGTCACGGTTTTGATAAATATAATCCAGCGGTTTTAACGCTTTTCCGACGATTTGCCGGTCGATCGGCATATCACAGCCTCCTTTAAATAACCTCGTTCAAATCATCTTGGAAAGAACATAACCGGTCTGATCCATGGCGGAATCGTATTCGCTGCCTCCTTCCAGTGCACTGATCTGCTCGATCTTGCCGGCGATCATATCCGGGGTGATCCCGGCTTCGGTATCGAAGAATACACCCGGCCCTTCCACTATTGCCGCCCGGCTGAAGTAGCCCCCGCCGGCGGTAAAGATCTTGCCGCTTTCCTGAAACTTTTCAGAGCACATGTAGACAACCATGGGGGCGACATATTCGGGTTTCACCTTGTCGACCACGTCGGGAGGCATTACCGTTGCAGTGAGGCGGGTACCCGCGGTGGGCACAACCGTGTTGGCCAGGACCCCATAACGCGCACCCTCCTGGCAGACGCAGTTCATCAGGCCGACGATGCCCATCTTGGCGGCCCCGTAGTTGGTCTGGCCAAAGTTGCCGTAGACGCCCGCCGCCGATGCCGTGGAGACAATCCGCCCATAGCCCTGTTCCCGCATGGGACCGAAGGCGGCCTTGGTACAGAAAAAAGTACCGTGCAAATGGACTTCAATAACTTTAAGGTAATCGGCGATCTCCATCTTGAGCAAACTTTTGTCCCGGAGAATACCCGCATTGTTGATCAAAATATCGATCTTGCCGTAGCTGTCGACGGCAGCCTGGATAATTTTTTGAGCGCTTTCCCACTCGGAGACGCTCTCATAGTTGGCTATAGCTTCGCCGCCCGCAGCTTTGATCTGATCAACCACCTTTTGAGCGGGTGTGCTGTCAGACCCCTTTCCGTCAAAAGTTCCACCCAGGTCGTTCACCACTACCCTGGCGCCCCGCCCGGCCAGCATCAGGGCATATGCTTCACCCAGCCCCCCGCCGGCACCGGTGATTACGGCTACTTTTCCGTCGAAACGTAGTTCAGACATATAGATCGCTCCCCTTTTAAATAGTCTACCGACTAGTTTACAGCAAATTCGTGCTATAATCAATATTCAAAAACGGGGGATTTATACGAAGCGACCTGTCTTAAATGGTAAAAGTTTTAAAGAATAAAACCTGTCGTTAATCTTTTTAAAAAGGATGGAAATATGAACACATTTTAACTGTGGAAGAAGGATTTATGAAAAATAAATAGAAACATACGTGGGGTAAGGTACGCATAGCAGCACAATTCTTACAAGGGTGATTGCATTGCTCATAGAAACTTGGTACTACCAGTTGGGAACAATTCCGGAATCCATCGCTATGGTTGCTCTAGGGACTGCCTTGATCAAAGAAAAATTTACCTGGAAACAGATCTTCACAGCGGGGTTGCTGGTCGGCATGATCGGATTTTTGCTGCAGCAACTACCGATCGAGTACGGTGTTCATGTACCTTTGGGTATAATTGTTATGATCTTAATTTGTTGTCTTGTTTTGAAATTACGTATTGCCAAAAGTGCTGCTGTTGCTCTTATTTCTTTTATTGTGCTGGTTTTAGTTGAGTGGATAACGGTACTGGTACAAACCAGGCTGCTTGGGTTTACGGAAGAGCAAATTATCGGCGGTTCTGATCTCTCCAGGTTTTTATTTAGCCTGCCACCGCTGATAATATTTATGGTTATCTCTCTATTTTTGCAATTAAGGCTTCACTACAGCGGCAGGAGGTCAAAAGATAGGGCTTAAAAGATGGTCTGATACCGTATCCGGCAAGGTAGGTGATGTCTTAGGGACAAAGCAGGAACAAAAAGATATCGTCAGCTACGGTTTGTATGTCCTTGTAAGCAATGTCATCGGCTTGGCGGGTGTACTGATAGTGGCTTATTTTATAGGGGCTTTCATACCCACGCTGGCCATGTCGGTTATTTTGCTAATCCTGCGCCCCAACGCTGGCGGCGCACACTGTAACAACTCTTTTAACTGCAGCCTTTTTGGATATATTATAATGCCGCTTCTGGGATATGGCGCTTTCTGGCTAAGCCGGTGCCCGCTTTATGTACAAGTGATCTTTCTTGTTGGTTCTGCATGTTCCGGTTTGATCTGGATAGCTCTGAAAGCCCCTTATTTTACCCAGTATAAGCCCCAGGCCGAAGCGAGGAATAAAAAATTAAAAATACGTTCGGCAATTTTGGCCGCGGTGACTTTTTGGGTTGCACTGGGACTTCTGAAGATGGGTCGGGACACCTGGGCTATGGGCATGGCTACGGGCCTGTTTTTTCAGGGATTGGTGCTTTCTCCTGCAGGAATAAAGGGGATCCTGTATCTGGATAAATTTGCGAGCAAAGTTATTCCCGGTAAAGGAGGTGAACTGTAATGAAAAAGAGAGTTATAGTTGCCATCGCTTCAGCTGTTACCTTTATCGCTGTTTTTGTTGCTCAGGTTAGCGCAGCCTCCGCTTGTGTATGGAGGATGTACGATCCCGAGCTGCCGGAAGGACTGAAGTAATCATCGCAGGTTAATTGGGTAGGGGGTGCTCGTTCCCCCTACCCAATTATATAATGAGGTGTGTCAATGTTCTTACCTCACCAGGAACGAAAAAAGACAATAGCGGCTATGGCACCGGTAATCAGAATATTTTCGGTCTTGTTCGTAGCGATATGCGTAATCGGTACGCTTCCTTTAAAAACTTTAACGGGTTCATTTGTGGTGACCATTACTTACCGGTTCGGGATAGTACTTGTTGTATTGTACTTTGTTACATTTGGCCTGGAGGATCTTAGAAACAGGTTGGCTGGAGCCGGGACAATTTATTTTGATTGCGTCACGCTGACCGTGAGTGTGCTATTCATATCGATCATCTATTTCGGAACAGGCGGAAACCAAAGCCCTTACAAAATCCTTTTTCTTCCCACTATTCTCTTTTATACTGTTCGTTTCGGGCAAAAATGGGGCCTGGCTGCTTCGACGATGACGGTTGTAACCCTGGCCGCTGCAAATATAAGCGCCTTTGTGCAGCATAAAGCGTTTAATTTAGAGCTCGATATCGTCTATATTGGGGTATTTTTCTTGACCTCCTGGCTTGTCGGCTCCATGGTCGATATGGAGCGTGCCATCAGCGATCGCCTCTCCAGGCAGGTGCATATTGATGAACTGACAGGGCTGTACAGCCACCGTTACTTGCAGGAGGAGCTCAGTCGTAAAATTGAAGAAGAGTCTGCGTCTCAGTTTACGCTGATGGTAGCGGACATTGATTATTTCAGGTACTACTATGAGACTTATGGGCGCCGGGAGAGCGACCGGCTCCTTGCAGAGGTGGCGGATAACATCCTCGGTACAGCGGGGGGATCGGGCAGGGTGTTTCGCTACGGCAGCGATGAATTTGCTGTTCTTGTCGATCACGGTGACCGGGAAAAAGCGTTGAGCCTGGCGGAGTCCATCCGCGGCAACATAAAGAGAAGTTTTACCATCGCTGATCCCAAAAAGTACATAGAATATGACCTCACCGCTTCCCTGGGTCTTTCCTTTTATCCCGCAGACGGGCCTACCGTTGAAAAGCTGGCCGCCAGGGCCGAGCAGGCTCTTTTAAGGGCGAAAGCGATTAGCGGCAACAAGGTGGAAACCTATTTTTCTGTACTCGACTTTTTAAGGGCGCAGGTTGAACCTTTGGAGAGGAAGGCGCTCGATAAAATTGCCGCTTTTCTGGCAATAATCAACGCCCGGGACAACTACACTCACGGGCACTCGGAGAGGGTGCTGATCTACGCCAGTATTATTGCTGTACTGCTGGGGATACCGCCGCGGGCCAAAAAGCACTTGCAGTACGGAGCCTACCTTCATGATATTGGCAAAATCGAGATTGACCGGTTTATCCTGAACAACCCCCACGCCCTGAGCAGCGACCAATGGAAAATCATTGTCCAACATCCCTCCTGGGGTGCAGATATTGCCAGACAGATCAAAGCCCTGCACCCGGCGGTCCCGGCGATTCTTTATCACCATGAACGCTACGACGGAAAAGGTTACCCCTTTAAATTAAAGGGTAAAAAGATCCCCCTGGAAGGGCGAATCATGGCCGTGGCCGACTCGTTTGATGCCATGACCGTGGAGCGCCCCTATAAAAAGGCGATGGCCTATCCGGAGGCGATCCGGGAGCTGAAAAAGAACCGGGCAACCCAGTTTGATCCGGATATGGTTGATCTTTTTACCGGGTTCCTGGGACAGTATCAAAGTATTGAGCAGCTCCTGGACGATGAAATGAAGAAGAAGTACTTGCTTTAATTTACTGCGCACGCTTCGTTCCGACCAACCCCCTCAACGTTGGCGATTCATATTTCCAAGAAGGAGGTGTGCGAATCGTTAGCGAAATTAGCTTATGGTTGGCATTTGATCGTTATTCACGCCTGGCGTGGCGAGCATGGCTAAAAATAGAGGAGGGTTAAAGGTGAAAGAAGTAGTCGTTGTCAGTGCTGTCAGGACTGCAGTGGGTACTTTTGGTGGTTCCTTGCGTGATGTTCCGGCGGTTGAGCTGGGCAGCATTGTGATCAAGGCTGCCCTGGAAAGAGCTGATCTCAAACCCGAAGATGTGGAAGAGGTGCTCATGGGGTGTGTTTTGCAGGGCGGTTTGGGCCAGAGCGTTGCCCGGCAGTCGGCGATCAAAGCCGGAATTCCTGCGGAAGTTCCTTCGACTACGGTGAACAAGGTTTGCGGTTCCGGTCTGAAAACCATTACCGCGGCTGCCACGGCGATCCGCGCCGGAGAAGCCGATATTATTGTGGCCGGCGGCACGGAGAATATGAGTGCAACCGCCTACGCTCTGCCGGGAGCACGCTGGGGATTGCGCATGGGAGACAGGAAGGCGGTCGACATGATGATCAAAGACGGCCTGTGGTGCGCTTTCGGAAACTATCACATGGGTATTACTGCTGAAAATATCGCCGAGAGGTTTGGTTTTACCCGGGAAATGCAGGATCGGTTTGCCCTGGAAAGCCAGAATAAAGCCCGCGCGGCTATTCAGAGCGGCCGGTTTGAAGAGGAGATTATCCCCGTGGCCGTGCCCCAACGGAAAGGGGATCCGAAAATTTTTAAAGTGGACGAGCATCCGCGGGAAACCTCCCTGGAGCTTCTGGCCAAATTGCGGCCTGCTTTCAAAAAGGACGGCACCGTTACCGCCGGCAACGCTTCGGGAATCAATGACAGCGCCGCCGCCGTTGTCTTGATGAGCCTGGAAAAGGCGAAAGAGAAAGGCCTTGAGCCGCTGGTTTATATTCGCAGCTATGCTTCTGCCGGCGTTGATCCGGCGATCATGGGAACCGGCCCGGTGCCGGCAACAAAGAAAGCTTTGCAGAAAGCAGGCTGGACTGTCGATGACCCCGATCTTATTGAAGCCAACGAGGCCTTTGCCACGCAGGCCCTTTACGTGCTCAAAGAGATCGCTTTCGATCCGGAAATAGTCAATGTTAACGGAGGCGCTATCGCCCTGGGCCATCCCATCGGCGCCAGCGGTGCCCGTATCTTTGTGACCCTGCTCTACGAAATGAAAAAACGCGGTGCCCGCCGCGGCCTGGCGACCCTCTGTATCGGCGGCGGTCAGGGTATCGCCTGCACCGTAGAAGCGCCCTGATATCGCAGTTATAGATGGAGGCGGCTTCCTGTACCGGACGGCCGCCTCCTTGTTGCCTTCGCAGGGGCGATTTGCTATAATACCTGTGCGGGGGCGTGTAGCTCAGCTGGGAGAGTGCCTGGTTCGCATCCAGGAGGTCAGGGGTTCGAGTCCCCTCACGTCCACCAGGTGAAGATGTTGATTTTAGTCCGGAAAAGTCCAGGCTGCTGGGCTTTTTCATATTTCGGGGGCAAGCCGCTGGAGGGGGCGGCTTTTTTTATTGAACCGGCAAGAGGATCATTGAAAATACAAGATTATACTATTTAAGGGATCGATTTATCCTGGAGGTCACCGGTATGGCTGCCTGCACCAAGTGAAGGTTCTATTTTGTTTGAGATATCTTTTGCTCAGCCGACTGCTTCTTACGGGGATAGGGCGCCTTCACGTCAGTCCGTTCGACAAGATAGTCAATGCTGGTTTCAAAAAAACTGGCCAGTTTGTCGAGAACAGTAACTGGGATATAGAGATTGCCTCGCTCATAATCGGAGTATGTCGTCTGATGAACATTCAAATAATCCGCCATTTGGGACTGGGTCAAATCCTTGTCCTCCCGCATATTGCGTATTCTTTTGTACATGTTGACCACCTCGCCATAATTATGGTTTAAGGGAAGAGTCCTTATTGACTTTTAAGGTAATTTCCCTTAAAATAGGTTCAGATATACCATGTTCTCATAGGGGAGGGATTTATATGAACCCCGATATGGTCGCAATAAGTGCAAAGCAAACTCAAGAGACGATTTCACATATTGGAGCTAAAATAGCGGATGCAATGGAGGTGCTGCAACATTCCAGGCAGCTGTCGGCAAAGCCGATTTTGATCAAGGCACAGCTGGAGCTGGAAGAGCTCTACCTATCGCTGGAGCCGGAGGGAAGCTCTCTACCGGATAAAAAAAGCGATACTGATATATTGCATAAATAGGTAGGAGCGTATCGCGGGGATTCATCCTTTTTAATAGCGCTGCATGGTGCCGGCCGCGGAGAGCGCGTTGCTTTCCCGCGGTTTACTTTATTATGCGGGCGTTGAGGCCCTGCCGGAGCGAAGCGCAGCGGTTAAGCGGTTCTAAAACGCTGCCGTCCTTAATAATAGAGGAAAGAGAGCGGGTTTTAGAGAACTCCTAGCGCAGCTGGCCGGTATTTTGAGCAATTTGCTTAGCCGTGAAGCCTGCGCGAGCTTTGCTGAGAAACTGTTTGCACACCTTAAACAGGGGAGCTGCTGGCTGCAACTATAAGCGGAGGAGGCCTTTTCGGTTATGGTTACCGCGGTCATGGTGGGGGCCGGCAACCGGGGCAAGGATGCTTACGGAGCCTGGGCCGGAGAACACAAGCAAAAGTTGCAGTTTGTCGCCGTAGCCGAGCCGCAGCCGGAAAGGCGAAACCTCTTTGCTGAAGCGCATGATATCCCGCCGGAGCGCTGCTACAAGGGTTGGAAGGATCTTTTTGCCGCGGGCAAATTGGCTGACCTTTGCTTTGTCGCCACCCAGGATCGCCAACACACCGCGCCGGCTCTGGGTGCGCTGGCGCTGGGCTACCATGTGCTCCTGGAAAAGCCCATGGCCGTTACGGAACAGGACTGTCGCCGCCTGGTCATCGCCTCTGAAGAAGTCGGGCGCCAGCTGCGTGTTGCCCATGTGCTCCGTTACACCCGCTTTTTTAGCACGATCAAGGAGGCGATAATGAAGGGGCTGATCGGTAAAATCGTCAACATCAGCCACAGCGAGAACGTCAGCTACTGGCATTTTGGCCATTCTTACGTGCGCGGCAACTGGCGGCGAGCCGGCGAGGCCAGCCCCGTTGTTCTGGCCAAGACCTGCCATGATCTCGACCTGCTTTATTGGCTTACCGGCCACCCGGCGGTGAAGGTCAGCTCTTTTGGCGGGCTTTTCTTTTACCGGCCGGAACAGGCGCCCCCGGGAGCAACGCCGCGCTGCCTGGACGGGTGTCCTCACCTGGACACCTGCCAGTGGTCCGCACCGCGGCTCTATCTGCGGGCGGTACCTCTGCTGCAGGTAGGCACCCGCTCGCGCCGCCTCCATAACCGGATTTTGACCGGCGCCGCACTGCGCTGCCCGGGGCTGCTTCGTGGGCTGAGCAGGCTTTACCCTCCCTTGAAAACACTGGTCAACTGGGATCAATGGCCCGTTTCGACGATCACCGATGAGCCCTCCAGCCGGGAGGCCAAGCTGCAGGCGCTGCGGGAGGGGCCATACGGGCGCTGCGTTTTTTTCTGCGATAACGATGTCAATGACCACCAGGTGGTCAGCATTGAGTTTGCCGGCGGCGTCACCGCCACGCTGACCCTGCATGGTTTTGCCTCCTCCGAGGGCCGCTGGATCCGCATTGAAGGAACCGGAGGTACTCAAAGATGACCATCGAGCACCAGGAGATCGCTGTTTACAATCACCACAGGGTGCAGAAAGAGCTCTTGCTCGATCTCGACCTGGACCTGCGCGGCCACGGCGGCGGCGATGAAGGGCTGATGGAGTCGCTGCTCGCCTCTCTTGACGGTGACTCTCCCGATACCGGAGGCCTGGAGGTGCTTACTTCCGCCCGCGCCTCCCTGGAGAGTCACCTGATGGCTTTTGCCGCGGATCGGGCCCAGCATGAAAACCGGGTTGTCTGCATGGAGGAGCTGCGCGGGTAATCAAAAGCCGCCGGCGTGTCACAATGGTGAATAACAACTCAGATCCCCACATATACATTAATTGCTATAATCTGTAAAACAATTGACACATATAATAAAGTACAGTATTGTATAATAAATGGTGACAAGAGTGAAGATAGCATAAAATAACTCGTTTTACTTTAAGACAAAGCAAAAGCTAATTGGGCCTCCCCAAGTGAGAGGTGTCGTAAATTGAAAAACTTCTGGGTAAGAGTTGGCGCACGCCTTCACCTTGGTCACCTGGACTTAAATGGATCCATGGGCAGATATTATGGTGGTATAGGTTTGGCGATTAACCAACCCCGGTTGGAAGTACTGGTGGAGAAACAAGAAGGACTTACCCTGGCAAGCAAGTACTCAGATAAAAGAGTTGAAATAATAGCTCAAAAATACATTGATTTTTATGACCTTCCCGGAGCAAAAATCGAAATCCTGCAAGTTATCCCCACCCACTGCGGTTTGGGATCAGGAACCCAGCTTGCCTTAGCCCTTGGTTTGGCAATCACTCGTGTATATGGATTACACCCACCCCCGGCAGAACTGGCCCGTGTAACAGATCGTGAAGGCAGCCGTTCGGGAATTGGCGTGGCCGCTTTTGAACAGGGCGGCGTACTGGTTGACGGGGGGGTCCGGGTAAAAAATATAGGCTCGCGCGAT
>JAAZIE010000349.1 GCA_012510305.1 Bacillota bacterium
GAATCAGCCAAAGCAGTCTTTTTTTCATGGTCTACCCCTCCAGTTTTTGCTACCATTATAACTCTATTCAGAAAATAGAGTCAAGCCGCCGGCCCGTCCGGCGCCTTTGCGCTTACTTTTCTGAATTGATTGAAAAAGGGGTTGCAATGGGCCGGCTCCTGGAGGATAATAAAATACAGAAGGAGCGAAGGAGGTGCGGGAGATGAACCGGGAAATCGATCAAAAGTCCCGCCGGGATCAAATTAAAAAAGGCCCGCGGGCGGGGAGGATAGCCCTTCTTGTATTGCTTTTGGTTGCGGCCACATTCCTGGGGCATTTGCGCTTTGATCTTCCCGTGGAAACCCTGGCCCGGGAGTACGCCGGTGAAACGTCCAGTTTTATCGATATTGACGGGCTTGATGTTCATTACTGCGAAGAGGGTGCCGGCGAACCCCTGGTGCTGATCCACGGCTGGGCGGCCTCGCTTCACACCTGGGACAGCTGGGCGGAAATACTCAAAGAAGATTTCAGGATAATCAGGATGGACCTTCCCGGCTTCGGGTTGACCGGGCCTGCAGAAAGCGCCGACTATTCGCTTGATTTTTACGTTGATTTTCTCGATCGCTTTCTCACTGCGCTGGGGGTGGAGGAAAGCCATATCGCCGGCAACTCCCTCGGTGGCGGGATCACCTGGTTATATGCAGCCAGCCATCCGGAAAAGGTTAAAAAAGCCATTCTCATTGACGCCGCCGGTTATAAAATGGAGAGCACCCCTTCCATAACCAGGCTGGCCGGTCCGAAGGCTGTTCAGTCCATGCTCAGGTATGTCACCCCCCGCTATGCCGTCGGTTTTCTGGTCAAGCAGGTTTACGGAGACAAAGAAAAGGTAACCGGTGACACGGTGAGACGCTATTACCGCTTACTGCTGCGGGAGGGCAACCGGGAAGTCTTGTTCAAGGTTTTGGATAAAACTCACAAGCTGGGAGACAAAGAGGTGAGAGAGCTCTTAAACGGTATCGAGGCACCGGCCCTGATCATGTGGGGTGAGCAGGACGCCTGGATCCCCCCGGAGCTGGCGTACCGGTTTGAGCAGGATATCCCCGGGGCCCGCCTGATCACTTATGAAGGAGCAGGCCATATTCCCATGGAAGAGATTCCGGAAATAACAGCCCGGGACGCCAAAAGCTTTTTGCTGGGGGAATAAAATGGCAGATCAGCCCCCCAGAAGCGCCTGGACACCCTCCATGAACTTGCGCCAGTTTACGTTTTCCATGTAGTTGACGAAGAGCACTTCGTTGATGCGGTTGTCCCGGATAAACTGGAGGATATCCTTGCCCGCAGCGGCGGCGCTGTAGAAACGGGAGTCCACGATATAGATCTCCTCGTAATGCGGCAGTAAAAAGGGAACCAGCGCGTTACCGAAGGAATCCTTTAACACGAGGATCCTTTTGCCGTTCTTCACCTCTGTTTTGATCACACCCCAGGTTCCACCGCCGGAGCTGATAAACACGAGGTACTTGTCTGTTTTGCTCTCTGCATATTGCAGATCGATGACCTTGCTCCGCCGGCCCTCCGCAGCATAATAAACCGTAAATTCATGCTCCGTGAAGGGCAGATACAGCGAGAGGGTATCGGGGTTTTCCTCCAGGCTTTTGTCCAGGGTCTTTGTGTAAGAACTGCCCAGGAATCCTTCCAGGTCCACTCTCCGGTATCTTTCCAGCGGGACCGGCGGCTCCCCCGCGGCTTCGATGAAAGCACAGTAGGCGTAATAAGCACCCAGGGCGGTCCAGTGATGGTCTGTCCGGAAATAAAGATACTCTCCCGCATGGCTGTTCAGGGCATCGTAGGCGTTGATTGAAAGGATGCCCGGAGCCAGCCTGCGCTTCAGGTAGTTCAGGGCCTCGTTTTGCGAATCGGTGATCCCGCTGTACCTTTTCAGCTGCACAAATTCACTGTTGGAGGGGGCAATGAGCGAGTATATTTTTACGCCCCGGCCCAGTTCGGCCTGGTAGCGGTTCAAGACATCTGCATAGTAGTTAAAGCTATCCTTGTCGAATTTAAACAGCTGCACCGCCCGGCCCTCCACAACAAGCCAGTAGCCCACATTCTGGTCGTCCCCGTCATCCATCTCCGGCAGCAGGGGAGCGTCATCCGGCGGCTTTTCCATCTCCCGGGGTTCTTCAGCCGGCGGTTCTTTTTCCTGTTCAGGCGGCGCCGGCAGCTCCTCGTAGCCGGCTGTCAGGGAGACGCCGGGAGAAAGAAAAGAGAAGGCCTGCGCGATCTCCCGGCCGGCTTTGACAATGCTCTCCCGAAATATAAAGGTGTCGCTGTAATAGTTTTCATAATCTTTGAAATAGGTACCGTTAAAAAGAGCCTGCACGCTAAATTCCGGGCGTGCGGCCAAAGACCGCTGCTCCAGTTCAGAGACTGCAGGTTTCTCCACGTTGAGGAAATTAGCCAGCCCCAAAAGCGCTGTCACCAGCAGAAAAAATAGGGTATCCGCCCGCAGCTTTCTCATGATCCTGCCTCCATCACTTCTGTGATCACAGCCGGTCCGCTAAAACCTGAAATACAAAAAGGGGTTGTACGACTGCCCTACCAGAAAGATAATCGAAAGCACCAGCACCGCTGCGCCGGCCAGGGGCGGCAGCACTTTCCCGGCCAGGAAGGCGGCCCCTCCTTGTTTTTCCGGAAAAAGCCGCTTGCTCCGCTCCCCTATAAACCGGGTAACCGGGGTGCAGCAAATAGCGGCGACAGCCAAAAATACGGCGTTGCTCAAAAAATGGATGGCCACCTCCGGCCCCGAAAAGGCCGCTGCCTTCACTCCAAACATGATCCCGAGAAACTGCAGCGCCTCCCCCAGGTCCAGGTGATAGAAAAAGACCCAGCCCACCAGCACCGCCACCCACAGGTAGATCCGGGAGACGATTGAGGGCAGCTTTTCAAATACCCGCAAAAGCAACTTTTTTTCTACAAAGATAAGGACAAAATAGTACAGCCCCCAGATTACAAAATTCCAGCCGGCGCCATGCCATAACCCTGTCAGCGACCAGACCACAAGCAGGTTCAGGAGATAACGTCTCCTGTTGCCGCCCAGGGGAATGTAGACGTAATCTCTGAAAAAGCTGCCCAGCGAAATATGCCAGCGCCGCCAAAATTCAGCGGCCGACCGGGAAATATAGGGATAGTTGAAGTTCTCCTTGTAGGTAAAGCCAAACATTTTCCCCAGGCCGATGGCCATATCGGAATAACCGGAGAAGTCAAAATAGATCTGCAGCGCAAAAAGAAAAATACCCAGCCAGGCGCCGGTGACCGGCAGCCGCGAGTAGTCCGTGCCGAGAAAGCTCTCGCTGAGCTTCCCCGCCGTATTGGCGATGAGCACTTTTTTGCCCAGTCCCATGATAAAACGGCTCACCCCATAGTTGAATTGCGCCGGGGTTTCCACGCGCGCTTCGATCTCGCGGGCGATATCGCTGTATCTCACGATGGGCCCCGCCACCAGCTGGTGAAAAAGGGAAACAAAAAGCAGCAGCCTGGGGAACGATTGCTGGGCTTCCGTCTCTCCCCTGTAGACGTCGACCACGTAAGAAATGGTTTGAAAGGTATAAAAGGAGATCCCGATGGGCAGGCCAAAAGCGGTCACCCCCAGGCCGGCGCCGAGCAGGCTGTTCAAATTTTCCGCAATAAAGCCGGCATACTTGAAGAAACCCAGTATGAGCAGGTTTCCCGTTATCGATAGGGCCACCGCGGCCCGGCCCTTCCAGTTGTCGCGGTTTTTTCCGGCCACCCGCGCATTAACATAATCAAAAAGGGTGGAAAAAATAAGAAGCGCCACCCACACCGGCTCGCCCCAGGCGTAAAAGAAAAGGGAGGTGATGATCAGCAGCCAGTTGCGATAAGTCCTGTTTTTGATCAGGTAATAAAGAAGCAGATTCAGCGGTAAAAAGACACAGAGAAAATAGAGGCTGGAAAATACCAATGGGATAACCCTTCTTTAGAGTGCTTACTTACATCCTGATGATCGGCAACAAAGAGCAAAGTACAATAATATTCGACAAGCGGCCGGCGAACCCTTTGCCCAACTTTTTCTATAACAGCGCTTGGCCGGTCCCCCGGCCGGGTTAAAAGACGCCCTTTAATGATATAATACCAGGGGTTAATTTGATCACGGCAAGCGCTATCCGGCGCTGTTCGCAAGGAGAGAGCGGCATGGGTAAAGGAGCTTTAAAAACGCTATTCATCCCGGCCCTGGCGGGGTTGGCCATCGCCGGATTTTTGATCTACGGCAACAACGCCATCGAGACCTCTCGCTTTTATATATCCACCGGCAAATTACCCCCCGGTTCCGCCGGGCTGCGGATCGTCCACCTGAGCGACCTGCACGGCAAGGAGTTTGGACGGGAAAACAGGCGCCTGGCAAAAGCGATCTCCTTGCTGGAACCTGATCTGATCCTGGTTTCCGGTGATATGATCGATTCACATAACGACGACGGCAGCGCTTTTATCAACCTGCTCCGCCGGTTAAATGGAAGCTTTCCGGTCTACTGCTCCCTGGGCAACCA
>JAAZIE010000350.1 GCA_012510305.1 Bacillota bacterium
CTTCCACTCCCGCCATGGTGTCATGATCGGTCAGGGCCACCGCGGCCAGGCCGGCTGCGGCGGCTTTTTCGATCAGCTTTGCCGGAGAAAAAATCCCGTCCGAGGCGCTGCTGTGAAGGTGCAGGTCCACCGGCAAATATTCCCGTTTCACGGCTGCATCCCCCGGTCCAGGTTGGCCTGCAGCAGTCTTTCCACGTTGCCCCGGGCGATGAGCTCGATCTCACGGGGGCGAAAGCCTCTCTTCTCGAGTGCCTCCGGCAGGTTCTGGTAGGAGGCGGCATCCTCTATTCCGGTGACGGTCCGATCAATACCGTCAAAGTCGGATCCGAAAGCAATATGCTCCACACCGATGAGATCGGCTGCGTAGATGAAATGGTCGATTAACTGGTCAAGGCCGGCCTCTTCCCCGCCGGTAATAAAGCGGGGGTAAAAGCTCATCCCGATAACGCCGCCCCTGGAGGCAAGCGCTTTTAGCTGTTCATCGCTTAAGTTGCGGGGATGTGCGCATATATTTTTGATATTGGCATGTGAAACCAACGGTGGGTATGCGGCCAGTTCAAGCGCTTCAAAAAAGCAGCGCACGGCCAGGTGGGCCAGGTCCAGGACGATACCCAAGCTGGAGATATTTTTAACCAGATCCCGTCCGGCCAGGGTCAGCCCGCCGCCGGCCGGTTCTTCCCCCACTCCGTCGGCGAAGGGATTGCGGTGATTCCAGGTCAGCGAAAGAGCGCGGACACCGAGCAAATAAAAAATATGGATCAGCTCAGGATCGCCTTCCAGCGGCTCCGCCCCTTCGAGGGCCAGCAGGGCGCCGATTTTTTGCTCTTTCCCGGCGGTAGCGAGGTCTGCCCATTGTTCCAGGCTTTGCAGAAGATCCCCGTTTAAAGAGAGGTTGCGGTGGTAGCGGTTGATCTGCTGCAGGGCAACATGGAGGTAGCCCTCCTTTACCAGCGGTGCCGTGCAGATGGCGAAAAACTGCAGGCCCACCCCGCCTTCCCGAAGGCGGGGCAGGTCGATATGGCCTGCCGCGTTGCGCCGGCTGAATTCGTATTCTTCTTTTTCCATAAGCCAGATTGTATCGCAGTGACAATCGGCTATCTTTAATTTTTGTGCAAACATGTTTCTATTTTACTCTATTTTCCTACAAAAAAACACCCTTTTCCGAATTGGCTCCAGGGTGTCTTATGAATTGAAAATTCAGGAATTATGATTTCTACCGCGGTTCAATGATCAATTTTATCGCTGTCCGTTCCTCCCCGTCAATTTGGATATCCGTAAAGGCAGGAATACAGATCAGATCAATGCCCCCGGGAGCGACAAATCCCCGCGCAATTGCTACCGCCTTTACCGCTTGGTTCAGTGCTCCGGCGCCGATGGTCTGGATCTCAGCGCCTCCCCGTTCACGCAATACCCCTGCTAATGCACCGGCCACAGAATTAGGGTTGGACTTTGCTGAAACTTTTAATATGTCCATTTAACCAGTTCATACCTCCTTAGACGGGTTTGCTTAGGGAATACTTCGTTGGAAAGTTAGAAATCCCTGCCAGAATAATAAGAATCTTTTAATTTATAGGTTATAAATTTAGAGCAGCCTTCAAAAAGGGTGTGCTTTGCCGTTGATGATTTCTAGTATACGCCGCCGGTGCCGTTATGTTCCCGGCCTGCCCGGATGATCATGAAATCCGCCCGGGGCCTATTTGTCAAAAATATAAACCTTGCCGGAGTCGCGAAAAGCGACCAGGCGGTTGCTCCGGCGGCGGGAAAGGGAGTCGGGGGCGGGAGTGAGCTCTTTAATCAGCTCGTTGTCGGGACGCCAGGAGTTGGCGGCCGCACGGTTTTCGGTGATCAGATCCAGCTGGAAAAGATCACGGATAATTGCTGTAAGCAAGCCGGCGGTCTTGCCCAGTAAAAAATCGTAATTTAAAATGAATTGCAGCTGGGTCAGGTCGTGATATCTCTCGCGGCGCAGTTTTACGGGCCGGTTCTGTTCGTAGCGCTGCAGATAAAAAAACGTATCCAGTCTTTCCTGGATATGCCGGCGCAGCACGCCGTACTCTTTTTGGCTCATTGTTCGCCTGACCATGTATGAAAGGCGACACGAAGAAGAAGGAAGGTTCAAAGTGATTGTATATATTTCCGGAAAACGTGAAAGCAGGTCTACAAGTATATCGACATGCTGTGATTCGGGCAGCGGCTCCTGTGGCATTCTCCTACCCCTCCTGTCTGAAAGATTCTATTCCATAACCCCGGGGAAAAGTCCTGCACAAGATAATAAAAGTGCCCTGGGGCACTTTTATTATCTGGTGAACAATTTTGTTCTTACTTGGCGTAGTCCACCGCCCTGGTTTCGCGGATCACATTGACCTTGATCTGGCCGGGGTATTCCAGTTCTCCCTCGACCCTTTTGGCAATATCACGCGCCAGTTGGGTGGCTCGCAGATCGTCAATCCTTTCCGGTTCAACCATGATCCTGATCTCGCGACCGGCATGGATCGCATAAGCCTTGTCCACACCGTCAAAGGAATCGGCAATTCCCTCAAGTTTCTCCAACCGCCTGATATATGCTTCCAGGGTTTCCCGGCGGGCTCCCGGACGGGAGGCGGATATGGCATCGGCGGCCTGGATCAGGGCTGCTTCCAGGGTCTGAAACTCCACATCACCGTGATGCGCGGCCACGGCGTTGATCACTGTGGCCGGTTCTTTGTATTTCTTGACCAGGTCGGCGCCGGCAACCACATGCGAGCCTTCCGATTCATGATCGGTGGCTTTGCCGATATCGTGCAGCAAGCCCGCCCTTTTGGCAAAAGCCACATCCAGCTCCAGCTCGCCGGCCATGGTTCCGGCCAGGTGGGAGACTTCGATGGAATGCTGAAGCACATTTTGCCCGTAAGAAGTGCGGTAGCGCAGCTTGCCCAGGGTAAAGATGAGTTCGGGATGGAGCCCGTGGACCCCCGTTTCAAACGTGGCCCTTTCCCCCTCTTCACGGATCTGTGACTCCACCTCTTTACGCGTTTTCTCGACGATCTCTTCAATCCTCGCTGGATGGATCCGGCCGTCGCTGACCAGTTTCTCCAGGGCGATGCGGGCGATCTCCCGGCGAATGGGATCAAAGCCGGACAGGATCACCGCTTCCGGCGTATCATCGATGATCAGGTCGATCCCGGTCAGGGTTTCCAGGGCCCTGATGTTGCGCCCTTCCCGGCCGATGATTCTCCCTTTCATCTCATCGTTGGGCAGCGAA
>JAAZIE010000351.1 GCA_012510305.1 Bacillota bacterium
GCGCAGGGTGGTATCGAAAATATAAACTCTATCGCCCATGAAAGGACCTCCTATAATGCTACTCTTTCGACTCCAGCCACGGCATCATTCCGCGCAGCTTTTGGCCCACCTTCTCGATGGGATGCTCTTTTTCGCGGCGGTCGATGGCGTTGAATACAGGGCGGCGGGCCATGTTTTCCAGGATCCACTGCCGGGCAAATTCGCCCGACTGAATCTCGGCCAGCACTCTGCGCATCTCCGCCCGGGTCTCCTCGTTGATAATGCGCTTGCCCACCATGAAGTCGCCGTACTGGGCGGTATCGCTCACCGAGTAGCGCATCCGGCTGAGCCCGCCCTCGTAGATCAGATCGATGATCAGCTTCATCTCGTGGAGGCACTCGAAGTAAGCGATCTCCGGGGCATACCCCGCCTCCACCAGGGTTTCAAAACCGGCCTTGATCAGCTCGGTGAGGCCGCCGCAAAGGACCGCCTGCTCGCCGAAAAGGTCGCTCTCCGTCTCTTCCCGGAAAGTGGTTTCAAAGACGCCGGCGCGGGTGCAGCCGATCCCCTTGGCATAGGCCAGCGCGATCTCCCTGGCCCGGCCGGTGTAATCCTGCTGCACGGCGATGAGGCCGGGTACCCCGGCGCCCTCGCAGTAGATTCTTCTCTCAATATGGCCCGGGCATTTCGGGGCGACCATGAATACGTCCACGTGGGGGGGAGGGACGATCTGCCCGAAATGGATGTTGAAGCCGTGCGCGAAACCGAGCGCCTGCCCTTTTTGCAGGTGGGGTTCGATCTGATCGCGGTACAGGAGGGCCTGGGTTTCATCGGGGACGAGCAGCTGGATCACCGCCGCTTTTTTGACCGCCTCCGCTATTTCAGCCGCCTCGAGGCCGTCCCGGCGCACCTGCGCTTCGCTTTTGCTGCCGCGGCGCAGGCCCACCACGACCTTTACCCCGCTGTCGTGCAGGTTCTGGGCCTGGGCATGGCCCTGGCTGCCGTATCCGATTACCGCTACTGTTTTGCCGGACAGCGCTTCCAGGTCGGCATCGCCGTCGTAATAAATTTTAACCATTCATATCTGCTCCTTTCTCATTGCATGGCCAAGCTCTTGCTTCAATCACCGCTTTTGGTGGTGGTGAAGCGGCCCCCCCGCAGCATGGCGATCTTTCCGGTGCGGACCAGCTCGCGGATGTGGAAGGGCTTGAGCGCTTCGATAATCGCCCTGATCTTGCTGGCGTCCCCGGTAGCTTCGATGGTTAAAGTGTTTTGCCCAATATCGACAATGCGGGCGCGGAAGATCTCCACGATCTGCATGATCTCGCCGCGCACCGTGGCGTCGGCATCGGTTTTAACCAGGACCAGCTCCCGGTCCACGTACTCCTCCTCGGTAATATCATCCACTTTGATGACGTCAACGAGCTTGTGCAGCTGCTTGGTGACCTGGTCGATGACGTTATTGTCTTCTTCGACCACGATTGTCATTCGGGAGATGGCCGGGTTTTCGGTGCGCCCCACGGCCAGGCTGTCGATATTGTAACCCCGGCGGCTGAAAAGGCTGGTCACCCTGGTGAGCACTCCCGGGTTATTTTCCACCAGAACAGTGAGGGTGCGATACATGATTTTTATTCCTCCAGCATCTTGCTGACGGTCCCGCCGGGCGGGATCATCGGCATAACATTTTCTTTCCGGTCCACCATAAAATCGATGAGGACGGGGCGGTCGGTTATCTCCATCGCTTTCTCCAGGGCCGGGGGCACCTCGGCGGGCTTGCTCACCCGCATTCCCACCGCGCCGTAGGCCTCCGCCAGCTTGACATAATCGGGCCCGGGGATCTCCGTATGGGCGAGGCGGCCGCCGTAAAAGATATCCTGCCACTGGCGCACCATGCCCAGGTAGCCGTTGTTCAGCACCGCGATCTTGATCGGCAGCCGGTAGGACACCGCCGTGGAGAGCTCCTGGATATTCATCTGGATGCTGCCGTCGCCGGCAATATTGAAAACCGTCTCGCCGGGCCGGCCGATCTGCGCGCCGATGGCCGCCGGCAGGCCGAAGCCCATCGTGCCCAGCCCCCCGGAGGTGATGAATGTCCGCGGCCGGGTAAAGGTATAATACTGGGCCGCCCACATCTGGTTCTGGCCCACCTCGGTGGTGATGATGGCGCGGCCCCCGGTGACGCGGCAGATCTGCTCCACCACGTACTGCGGCTTGATCTTACCGGAGTTGCGCTCATATTTCAGCGGGTATTTTTCTTTCCACCGCGCGAGCCTGGCCGGCCAGGGCGCTCCTTCCTCTTTTTCAGGGAGCTGCCGGCAGAGCTGCTCGAGAACCGTTTTCACATCGCCCACCACGGGGATATGCGCCTGCACGTTTTTGCCGATCTCGGCGGGGTCGATATCGATATGGATGATCCGGGCCTCGGGGGCAAAAGCGTCCGCCCTTACGGTGACGCGGTCGGAAAAACGGACGCCGGCGGCGATGAGCAGGTCGCATTCATTGACCGCATAATTGGCCGGCCTGGTGCCGTGCATCCCCAGCATCCCCAGCGCCAGGGGGTGATCATCCGGAAAAACGCCTTTACCCATCAGGGTGGTGGTTACGGGGATGGAGCATCGTTCGGCGAGCTGCCGGAGCGCTGCGCTGCCGCCCGAGATCACCGCTCCCCCGCCGGCGCAGAGCACCGGGCGGCGGGCGCCGGCGATGGCCGCCGCCGCCTCTTCGATCTGCAGAGGATCGCTTTCCGGAAGCGGGCGGTAGCCCCGCAGCTGCGAATTTTGGGGATAGCCGGAGCTTGCCTCCTTCTGGCAAACGTCCTTGGGCAGGTCGATCAGGACCGGGCCGGGCCGGCCCGTTGCGGCCAGGTGAAAGGATTCCTTGATCACCCGGGGAAGGTCGCCGGTTTCTTTGACCAGGAAGTTGTGCTTGGTGATGGGCAGGGTGATCCCGTAAATATCGGCCTCCTGGAAGGAATCGCGGCCCAGCATGGGCGTGGCCACCTGGCCGGTAAAGGCCACCAGGGGGACAGAGTCCATGTACGCATTGGCCAGCCCGGTGACCAGGTTGGTTGCTCCCGGGCCGGAGGTGGCGATACAGACGCCGGGTTTGCCCGTGGCGCGGGCATAGCCGTCGGCGGCGTGCGCCGCACCCTGCTCGTGCCTCACCAAATAGTGCTTGAGCGGGGAGTGGTAAAGGGCGTCGTAGATATCGAGGACCGCTCCTCCGGGATAGCCAAAAATGGCTTCAACTTTTTCTTCCGCCAAACATTTTGTGAGAATCTGGGCGCCTTTTTGTCTCATTGTCGTCTGGAACCCCGCCGGGGAACTTTAGCGGTTGCGATCACCTGGGATCTTTAAAACAGCGCCGCTGCTGGCCGAAGTGACCAGGCGGCTGTAGCGTTCCAGGTAACCCTTTTTCACCTGCGGAGGCTGCGGCTGCCACTCCCTTCTTCTTTGTTCTAGAATATCTTTTTCCACCAGCAGCTCCAGCCGGCCGGCGGGAAGATCGATGCTGATCGTGTCGCCCTCTTCGACCAGGGCGATGGGACCCCCCGCGGCCGCTTCGGGCGAAACATGCCCGATGGAGGCTCCCCGGGTGGCGCCGGAGAAACGGCCGTCGGTGATGAGCGCCACCTCTTTGTCCAGGCCCAGGCCGGCGACCACCGCCGTGGGGGTGAGCATCTCCCGCATCCCCGGGCCGCCCCGGGGCCCTTCATAGCGGATCACGAGCACGTCGCCCTTGCGCACCCGGCCTGCTTCCAGGGCGGCGCAGACCTCTTCTTCGGAATTGTAAACCCGGGCGGGCCCGCGGTGGACCATCATCGCCGGATCGACGGCGCCTCTTTTCACCACCGCGCCCTCCGGCGCCAGGCTGCCCCGCAGGATGGAGAGTCCGCCGGTGCGGCTGTGGGGATCTTTTACCGGGCGGATCACGCTGTCGTCCGTGACGCGGTGCCCGGCCACATTTTCAGCCAGGGTCTTACCCGTCACCGTGGGCACGCCGCCCTCCAAAAGGCCCGCTTCGAGCATGCGGTTGAGCAGCTCCGGAATGCCGCCGGCGCGGTCGAGATCCTCCATGAAGTTGGGGCCGGCGGGGCTCAGCTTGCACAGCTGCGGCACCCCGGCGCTGATCTCGTTGAACCGGTCCAGGGGCAGCTCAAACCCCGCTTCCGCGGCCATCGCCGGCAGGTGGAGCACCGTGTTCGTGGAGCAGCCCAGGGCC
This sequence comes from Bacillota bacterium, assembly GCA_012510305.1. Classification (GTDB taxonomy): domain Bacteria; phylum Bacillota; class Dethiobacteria; order DTU022; family DTU022; genus JAAZPQ01. Next base: position 4,201 of record JAAZIE010000351.1, read on the forward strand.
ATATCCGCGGCGATACCGTTGCGGAAGGCTGCGGCGGTCATGATCGCCGAGGGCCGGATATCTTTTTCCAAAAGGGCCATCACCTGCATCCCCGCCTCCTTGGCCAGGCGCACGCGGGCCGCCGCCACCGCCGGCACGGTGCCGTTGCCCGGCAGGGCCATGCCGATGACCTCGGCGAGGCAGTTCATCGAGTTGGCGGTAAACATGCCCGCGCAGGAGCCGCAGCCGGGGCAGATCGCCGCCTCCATCGCGGTCAAATCGTCGGCGGTCATTTTGCCTGCTTTTACCGCGCCGATCCCTTCAAAAATATCGCTCAGGGCGGCCCGTTCTCCCTTGAAAAGTCCGGCCATCATCGGCCCGCCGCTGATGACGATGGCGGGCAGGTCCAGCCGCGCCGCCGCCATGAGCATGCCGGGGACGATCTTGTCGCAATTGGGAATCAGCACCAGGGCGTCAAAGGCATGGGCCCGGGCCATTATTTCAATGGAATCGGCGATGAGTTCGCGGCTGGCCAGCGAATATTTCATCCCCTCGTGGTTCATGGCGATGCCGTCGCAGACGCCGATGACGGGGAACTCCAGCGGGGTGCCCCCGGCGATGCGGATACCGTCTTTCACCGCCCGGGCGATCGTGTCCAGGTGAATATGCCCGGGGACAATCTCGTTATGCGCGTTAACCACGCCGATAAGGGGACGGCTCAGCTCGGTGTCGGTATAGCCCATCGCCTTGAAGAGGGAGCGGTGGGGGGCTTTTTCCACCCCTTTTGTAACCCGGTCACTGCGCATCGGGGTCACCTTCTTCACCGCGTGCTTCCTCCGGGAAAATGAGCGGGCCGCCGGTGCGGGTGAGCTCGCGGAAGTCGCTGAGCAGCTCGTGGAAGAGCGGTTCCGGTTTTCCCGAGCCGATCACCCGGCCGTCGATCTTGATCACCGGGATCAGCTCCGCCGCTGTCCCGGTAAGGAAAACCTGGTCGGCGTTGTACAGATCGTGCCGGGTAAAGAGCTCTTCCTTTACCTCCAGGCCGCGCCTGCCGGCCAGCTCGATGACGGCGTTGCGCGTAATTCCCTCGAGGATGTTGGCGTAGCTGGGCGGGGTGAGCAGGACTCCCCCTTTGATCATAAAAATATTGTCGCCCGTGGCTTCGGCGACGTACCCCTGCGGGTTGAGCATGATCGCTTCCATGGTTCCGGCGAGGTTCGCTTCAATTTTTGCCAAAATGTTATTCAAGTAGTTCAAGGACTTGATCCTGGGGTTGACCGCTTCGTTGTAGTTCCGCGGCGTGGGCACGGTGATCACCTCGAGCCCCTTTGCGTAGAGCTCTTCCGGGTAAAGCTGAATTGAAGAGGTGATGCAAAAAACTGCGGGCTCGGAGCACTTGGAGGGATCCAGCCCCAGGTCGCCTATTCCCCTGGTTATCACCAGCCGGATATAGGCGTCGCGGAGATTGTTGCGGCGCAGCGTTTCCAGGATCACCTCCTGCATCTTCTCCGGGGAAAGGGGGATCGTCAGCATGATCGACTTTGCCGACTGGTAAAGCCTCTGCAGGTGCTCTCCCAGGCGGAAGACGCGGTTGTGGTAGGCCCTGATCCCTTCAAAAACGCCGTCTCCGTAAAGAAGGCCGTGATCAAAAACAGAGATGACCGCTTCCTCCTCGGGGACAAACTTGCCGTTAAGGTATATCGTTAGCCCCATATCGATTGCCTCCTTTTGCCTTGTTTGGCCCGAAACCTGCCCTGATCCGGCTGCCGGGAAAGGGGATCTCAGACCATTTAGTAAAAACCTCTCGCCGGAAATAAAATTTCCGGAGCCGAGAGGCTGGAGAAATCGCGTGCCACAGCGCCCCGCAGAAGCGGGAATTGGCCCAACACTTTTAGTTATGTTAACTTTGCCGGCCTGCAGGTAGTTTTCTCCGGTTAACTTTGCTCATCACTACCGCAACTTTCATTTTTTCAGGAATGAAAGGAACTGCGTGTTTATAATTACTGGTAGTATATATAATAAAATCACCGGATGTCAAGGGAAATTGCCCTTTAACGGCGAGCTTTTTCCCCCGGCGGGCCGCTCACCATTTTCGTTTGCAGTGCGGAGAAGATCGCCGCCAGGAGAGTGAGCAGCGCTCCGAAAAGGTAGGCGTATTTAAGGCCGCCCAGAAAGGAGAGCGCCTCCGGCCCGGTGAGGTATTCGCCGGCGATGATCGAAGGCGGCGTCAGGGCATAGAGAATGAGCCCGGCGGAGGAGATCCCCACGGCCATGCCCGTGTTGCGGGCCGTGCCCAGGATGCCGGAGGCTATGCCGAGATAGGGGCGGGGCGAGGTGCCCATGACGGCGCTGTTGTTCGGCGATTGAAACATGCCCGTGCCCAGGCCGAAAAAGGCCAGGCGCCAGCCCACGTCCAGGGCGGAGGCGTTCACCGGCAGGAAAGCCATCGTCACCAGGGCGGCGGAGCAGATCGCCGCTCCGGCTGCGGCGAGCCCCCTGGTCCCCAGGCGGTCGGAGAGGTTGCCGCTGAAGGGGGCCACCGCCATCACGGTTAAAGGGAAGCAGGTCATCAGCAGGCCGGTCTTGTTCGGGGGGTAGTGGGCCACCCGCTGCAGGAAAAAAGGGGTCAGAAAAACCAGGATATACTGCGAGGCAAAGTTGAGCAGGGAGCTGAGGGTGCCCAGGGTGAATGTGCGAATTTTGAAGAGCGCCAGGTTCACCATCGGCTGCGGCGTCTTCTTCTCCACATAGTAGAAAATAAGCCCCGCAACAGCGGCCGCGGCCAGCGCCAGGCCGCTGACGAGGCTGAACCCGGTTTCCTGCACCCGGTTGATAAAGTAAAGAAAAGAAAAAAGGCCGATGAAAGCGGAGGCGGCGCCGGCGAGGTCCATCCGGCCCGGCTTTCCTTTCAGGTCGGGGATAACCTTGATCGACCAGAGCAGTGCGGCCAGGCCGATGGGGATATTGATCAAAAAGACAAGCCGCCACGACCACAGCGAGGTGAGCAGGCCGCCCAGGGTGGGGCCGAGAGCGAGCCCCGCCGAGATGCTGATGGCGTTGATCCCCAGGGCGTGGCCCCGTTCATGGGGCTGGAAAACAGCGGTAAGGATGGCAAAGGGGACCGCCATCATCATGCCGGCGCCGATTCCCTGGATGGCGCGAAAGGCGATCAGCCAGTGGATTGTCGGCGCCAGGCCGCAGAGGCCCGAGGTTACGGTGAAGCAGAGCAGTCCGGCCAGGTAAACCCGCTTGTAGCCCAGGATGTCCCCCAGGCGTCCGTAGAAGAGGAGCAGGCTGCTGATGGTGAGCAGGTAGATCAGCGGCACCCACTGCGCCACCGCCAGGGGGGCTCCGAAAAAACCGGCGATGGTGGGCAGGATCACGTTGACGATGCTGGCGTCGATGGGGCCCATGATCCCGCCCAGCATCACCGCGGCCAGCACCAGGTAACGTTTTTCGGTGGTGGAAAGATCCCTTTCCGAGGATAAAGACAAGTTGCCGCATCCCTTTCGCCGGTTAAATAGCTGCCTGGTCAACGAAGGATGGATCCAGGGAAAGTATAGCAATATTACGTTTAATCAGTCAAGGGAACCGGCGTAAATTCAGCCGGGTTGCAGAAATTGGCAATCCGGGGGATGGCCGCTTCTGCGCCCGCCCTCCGGCCCCCGGGGGTTTTGGTTTTCCCAGGGAGATCGCCCCGCGCCGCTGCCTATAATTCCTTTTTCCATTCCGGCTGGAAGGTAATTGCGATAATTATGAAGAATTCTTTAATTCGCGCACAGCCGGGGTTTTCAGCGACCGGCAAAATAGGCCGGAAGCGATCAATGTAAAAGGAGGGATAGAAAAAGATGTTCAAGGACTTTCGCGGTAAAAACGTTTTTATCACCGGCGGCTCCAGCGGCATCGGGCTGGCCACGGCCAAGCTCCTGGCGGCCCGGGGTGCAAACATGATCATCTTTGCACGCTCGCAGGAGCGCCTGAAAAAAGCGGCGGCTGAGATTGAAGAATGCGCTGTTCTGGAGGGGCAAAAGGTGGCCTTCGTGCAGCTCGATGTGGGCGACGGCAAAAGCGTCCCCGCGGTGATGGAAGAAGCGGTGGGCCGGTTCGGGGCGCCCGCTCTTTTGCTCAACTGCGCCGGCAAGGCCTACCCTCACTATTTTGAGAAGATCGGCTACGAGCAGTTCGATGAGACCATGAAGACGAACCTTTACGGCATCTGGAATACCGTGTCGGCGCTGGTTCCGGCGATGAAGGAAAAGGGCGGTTATATCGTCAACGTCTCCTCCATGGCCGGCTTTGTCGGCATCTTCGGGTATACCGCTTACTGCGCCTCAAAATTCGGGGTGGTCGGGTTTTCCGAAGCGCTCAGGAGCGAGCTTAAACGCTACGGGATCGGGGTGGCGGTGCTCTGCCCGCCGGATACGGATACGCCCGGTTTTGCCGCCGAGAATGTGACCAAGCCTGAAGAGACAAAAGAAACTTCGAAGGGGGCCAAGCTGATGTCCCCGGACGAGGTGGCCCGGCAGCTCATCGGCGGCATCAAAAAAGGGACATTTATGATTATCCCCGGGTTTGACGGGAAGCTGACCTGGCGGCTGAAGCGCTTTCTCCCGGCGCTGGTCGACGCGGTCCTCAATTCGCAGATCAAAAGGGTGCAGCAGCGGTTGAAATCCCAGTCGGGGGAGGCGATAACGTGAAACCCAAGCAATTGCAC
>JAAZIE010000352.1 GCA_012510305.1 Bacillota bacterium
AAGATCCTTCGTTGTGTTCAGGGTACGGTGTGGGTGGATAGGATACCGGTAGGGGGGCTGGCTCATGGAGCCGCCCCTTTAGGACGACCTATGTCGGCCCCGTCAGGCGAAAAAAGGTGACAGCAGGTACGTCCCCCTGTCACCTTTTTTGGTGCCCGGCTAAAGCGCCGTTTCGCTGCGCTCCACTTTAATTTGGCGGAGTTTCAGCTCTTCTAAAAAGTCGCCTGTATTGACCGCTCCTTCCGCTTCGGGACCGAAGACACCGCTGCGCTCGATCTTTCCGCGGCCCATCATGGTCACGCCTATGCTCAGGGGGACCCCGGTAAGCCGGCGCATATTATCGACGGTAGCATAGGTAATTTTCATCTTCCGGTTATTCTTCATCCCGGTTACATCTACGCGTGCACCGGAAAGGCTGCGCTCCTTATCGGAAGGGAACAGGGGCATCAGCTTTTGCATCAGCTTGCCCAGGCGCTGCTTACGGGCGTCGGTAGCGGTGAGGCCCAGGGCGACCATCATCTTGGCCAGGCTGTTTAAATAATTTTCAGCAAGGCCGCCCTTCAGGGTGATCTCCCTGACTCCCTTCAGGTAGCGTGGCAGTGTTACCGGTTCGGGATGACCCAGGTGAAAGGTGTTTATCTTCCCCAGGGGCGCCGGAAAATCAACAATCTCCCTGCCGGAGCCGGCTTTAACCTCTATAAACTTGTTATCCTGGAAAGAGATCACGTTGCCGGTGAAAATATGAATTGTGTGCAGAATTACGGCCAAACCCTCGGAATCTGCAGAGCTGCCCGCCCAGTAAACATTGATCGCTTCCACGTCTGCCAGCTCGTCGTAGCCTTTCCTGGCAAAGATATTTGTTATGCCCGGCGTCCAGCCCAGCCCGGTCAATATTCGCCGCCCTTTATCCACGGCCTTCCCATCGAGTTCGAGGGCTGCCTCGGCGGCGTCATGATCATCGCAGATGCTGACATAGTCTACGCCCGCTTCGATGGCCGCCTCGATAATAGGCCTTTCGAAGCGGTAAAACGGCCCCAGGGCGCCCGCGGCCACGGCATGACCCCGCATCACTTCAACAAGGTTCTCATGGGAGGTGGCATCAACCTTTTGTACCGTAACACGGCGGTCGTCTATAGAAGCAGCCAGTTTTTCCGCAGCTCCCTCATTCAGATCGGCAATGGTCAGCACACTTATCTCGGTGCTGCGGACCAGATCTCTAACCGCTTCCGAGCCCATGTCGCCGGCGCCACCCAGTACTATTACTTTCATTTGAACAACCCTCCTTTGTTTGATTATATTAACCCGACCGCAGGTTCATCCCTGAAACAGCAGTGTTTCTCCACTCCAGCACGCTGCAGGGACTGTGCCGGACGGGTCCTGAGATAATCATACCATAGTTCAGAATATTCGATCAAGTAGGCCTTTGCTCGAAGGGCGCGTCAGCTGAGCATTTGGCACAAAAAAGGGATACCCCGGAAAACCCGGCGGTATCCCTCGGGCAAACATGCCCTGCCTCTTTTAGCCCAGGAAGGCCTGGAGGCCGAATTGAACAGAAAAAAGGGCTACCAGAATAATGCCGAAGATCAGGATGACCAGAACCACATCGAAGTCAATGTTGCTGAAGTTGATCGTGAGAAAGGGGCCGGATTCACCGGGCCGGTAGTCAAGCTTTTGCAGCAGCTTGAAGGAGTTACGGTAGAAGAAGTCCAGGGCGGCCCCGGTATAGCCCGCCAGAGCCAGACCCGCACGGTAGGCGGAACGCCCCAGGAAAACCGCGGGAGCGGCCGCCGCCAGGCCCGCCCGGCGCAGCGCCCCGGACAACCTTTCCTGAAGCCTGTTCTCTTTCTCCAGGTATCCGGAGAAGAGGGCAAAGAGTAAAATACCGCCTCCCACCAGGCCTGCTGCCATGAGCACGCCGCTGGTGGTATAAACCTGCAGATCGCTTTGATGGGGCAGGATCGGTTTAAGCAGCCCCGGGAAAAGGCCGAAGATAACGCAGCAGGCGGCCATACCGGTGATCGCTACCTGCATGGAGATATTCAGCGGGTTTTTGACCTTCAATTTACCCTTGATGAAAGCGAGGTAGACAAACTTGGCAAAGGAGAGGGCGGTGCCCACGCTGGCCACCTGCAGGACCCAGTAGATCAAGGGGAAATCGTGGGTCCCGTTTTTAAGAAGATACTTGCTCACGTAACCGTTAAAGGGAGGCATCCCCGCAATGGAGAGCGCCCCGACAACCGCGCCGATGGCGGCGACGGGAATAACTTTCCACAGGGGGGAGCCCTCGTCTTCTTTCCGGGGATGGCGCAGCTCGCTGATCTTCTCGGTACCCGTGGCCAGGATCACCGCTCCCGCGCTCATGAACAGCAGGGCCTTGTAGATCATATGGTTGACCACGTGCAAAAGACCCCCGTCAACGGCCACGGTGGAGCAGAATCCCAGGCCCACGCCGGCAACCATGTAGCCC
>JAAZIE010000353.1 GCA_012510305.1 Bacillota bacterium
ACGCTGTACGGCTGCCGGCGCACCGCCTCGGTGAGCTGCCCGCCCTCATCGTAGCCCACATACCCCGGCGGAGCGCCGATGAGTCGGGAGACGGTGTGCTTTTCCATATACTCGGACATATCGAGGCGAATCATATTTCGTTCATCGTCGAACAGCGCCTCGGCGAGGGCCCGGCTGAGCTCGGTCTTGCCCACCCCGGTGGGCCCGAGAAAGATAAAGCTGCCCACCGGACGGTGGGGATCCTTGATCCCGCTGCGCGCCCTGATCACGGCGTCGGCAACGGCGCTGACCGCCTCCTCCTGCCCGATCACCCGCCGGTGCAGGATCTCATCCAGGCGCATCAGCTTCTCCCGCTCGCCCTCGAGCAGGTTGCTCACGGGGATTCCGGTCCAGCGGCTGACCACCCGGGCGATATCCTCCTCGCTCACCTCTTCGTTGAGCAGCGTATCCTGCTCATGCTTGCCCGCCAGCGCCTCTTCCTCAGCCTGGAGCTGCCGCTCCAGCCCGTCCAGGCGGCCGTATTTAAGTTCGGCCACCCGGTTCAGATCGTACTGCCGCTCCGCCTTTTCGATGGCGGTGCGCACCTCTTCGATCTCCCGCTTGAGCGCCCGCAGGCGGGCGATGGAGTCCTTTTCCCCTTCCCACTGCCGGTTGAGCGATGCGCTGCGGGAGCGCAGCTCGGAGAGCTCTTCCCTGAGCTTCTCCAGCCGCTCCAGGGAAGCGGGGTCTTTTTCCTTTTTCAGGGCCGCCTCCTCGATCTCCAGCTGCATCACCCGGCGGGTAATCTCATCAAGCGCCGCGGGCATGCTGTCGATCTGGGTGCGCAGATGTGCGGCGGCCTCATCCATTAAGTCGATGGCCTTGTCCGGAAGGAAGCGGTCGGTGATATAGCGGTCGGAGAGCACCGCGGCGGCGATAAGGGCGGCATCCTGAATCCGCACCCCGTGGTGCACCTCGTAGCGCTCCTTGAGGCCGCGCAGGATGGAGACGGTGTCCTCCACCGAGGGGGCGGTGATCAAGACCGGCTGAAAGCGCCGCTCCAGGGCGGCGTCCTTCTCGATATGCTTGCGGTACTCGTCCAGGGTGGTGGCGCCGATCGCCTTCAGCTCCCCCCGGGCCAGCATCGGCTTGAGCATATTACTGGCATCCATGGCCCCTTCGGCCGCACCGGCCCCGATGACCGTGTGGAGCTCATCGATAAAGAGGATGACCGCCCCGGCGGCCTCCTGCACCTCTTTGAGCACCGCCTTGAGCCGCTCCTCGAATTCGCCGCGGTACTTGGCGCCGGCCACCAGTGCGCCCAGGTCCAGGGCGATCACTTTTTTATGCTTCAGCCCCTCGGGGACATCGCCGGCCACGATCCGGCGGGCCAGCCCCTCGGCCACCGCGGTTTTACCCACGCCCGGCTCGCCGATGAGCACGGGATTGTTCTTGGTGCGCCGGGAGAGGATCACCATCATGCGGCGGATCTCGTCGTCCCTACCGATCACCGGATCCAGTTTCCCCGCCTCCGCCAGGGCGGTCAGATCCCGCCCGTAGCGCTCCAGCGCCTCGTAGGTCTCCTCGGGATTCTCGCTGGTCACCCGCTGCGAACCGCGCAGCGCCCTGAAAGACTGCAGCAGGGTGTTGCGGTCCAGGCCGTAGCGCCGCAGCAGCTCTTTCAAATCTTCTTCAGCCTCTTCGATGAGGCCCAAAAGCAGGTGCTCCACGCTCACGTACTCGTCTTTGAGCTGCTTTGCCTCCTGCTCCGAGCGGCTCAAAGCCCGGGCCAGCTCTGAGCTCATCTGCAGGGTCCCTTCGTATCCGGAGCCGGAAACACGGGGAATTTTCTCCAGCAGCTGCGCCAGATCCCGCTGCAGCGCGGCGGGATCGGCACCGGCCTCACTGACAAAGCGGGCGGCCAGCCCCTGCTCTTGCTCCAGCAGCGCCGCCAGCAGGTGCTTCGATCCGACAAGCTGGTGACCCCGGCCCAGCGCCTCCTGCTGAGCCGAGAGCAGCGCCTCTCTCGATTTCCGGGTAAAACGGTTGGGATCCACCGCGCTCACCGCCCTTTCCGCAGCCGCTCCAGCTCGCTCTGCATATTTTCCAGCCGCTCCAGCAGCTCTACAATAATAGCCGCACCGGCCAGGTTAACCCCAAAATGTTTTTTCAGCCGCATAATCTTGTTTATGCGGAGCACCTCGACCATGCAGATCCGCTCTTCCTCCACCTCGATGATGCCGTTGCGGACAAAGAGTTCAACCACCCTGGGATCCAGCTCCAGGTTGCACACCGGCAGCTTCTCTTCGCTGTCCACGTAGCAGTGAAAACGCCGCCGCGTCATGCTCATCACTCCCCCTTTTGGCGAAGATCGTACAACTGCTGATAGAGCTCTTTTTCTTTTTGGCCCGGATTCCGGGGTACATCCACGTTCACCCGGAGATAGTGATCGCCGCGCCCTTTTTGCCCGTCGGGATAGCCCTTGCCGCGCAGGCGCAGCTTTTTCCCGGCGCCGCTCCCCGGCGGCACCGTCATCGTCACCGGGCCGTCCAGGGTCTGCACCGTCACCCGGTCGCCCAAAAGAGCCTGCTCAGGGTAAAGGGTCACCTCTGATTCAATATCCTTTCCCGCAAGGCGAAACAAAGGGTGGGGCAGCAGGCACACTTTCAGAAAAAGATCCCCCGGGCCGCCTTCACCGAGGCCGGCTCCGCCCTGCCCTTTCAAGCGAATGCGGCTGCCCTCACGCACCCCGGGAGGGATCTTTACCTCCAGCGTTTTTTCTGCAGCGATGGAGCCCATCCCGCCGCACTGCGGGCAAAAACTGCCCTCTCGCACCGCCGCACCTTCACAAGCCGGGCAGATTTTGCTTCCCGACACCCGGATCGATTTGACCGTGCCCCGGTAGGCCTCTTCGATGGTGAGGCCGATCTCGCTTTCCAGGTCTTCACCCCGCACCGTTCTGCGGCGAAAACCCTTTCCCCGGGGAGCGGCTCCCCCGAAAAGCATCTCAAAAAAATCGCTGAAGCCCCCTTCGAAACCCGATGCAAAATCCCCCTGGCTGTAGAAGCGGACCCCCTCCATATCCGGGGGCGCCTGGAAATCCTGCCCGTCACGCCAGTTTTTACCCAGCTGATCGTAGCGGGCTCGTTTTTCCGGGTCTTTGAGCACCTCGTAGGCTTCATTTATTCTCTTGAACTGCTCTTCCGCGGCCGCCTTCTCGGCAGGCGGACGGAGATCGGGGTGCCACTTTCGGGCCAGCTTGCGGTAAGCCGCCTTGATCTCTTTTTCTTCAGCCCCGCGGCCCACCCCGAGCACTTCGTAATAATCTCGAAATTTAACGGACATCTTCCAGCGCCTCCACCTCTAGTCCTGGAATAATAATAGCATACCTGTCAATAATCGGGTAGGACCCACGCCGCAAAAACGAAGCCCTGCCACTGATCACCTCGTGTAGTGAATCCTCAGAAAAGGCTACCCGCCGAGGTCGATAAGGATAGGGTAAGCCTTTACAGTCATCCTGAAGGCAAAGCCTGAAGGATCTCACGCGTTAAAACGAGGCCTTCGCCAAAAACGCCGGGCGTTCATTCAGTCCGCAGCCGGGCCGGTAGAGACCCTTCGCTGCGCTCAGGGTGACGGTGGAGGTAGCTTAGGGGAACGGTGGGGCTGCCCTTTTGGGACAGCCCCTTGCTTCTTAAAGCTTGATCTATCGACAAAACAAACCTGATCTTCTAGGCAAGCGCCACCACCATCTCTATCTCCACTCCCACGTCCTTGGGCAAGCGCGCCACCTCCACGCAGGCGCGCGCCGGCTTGTGAGAGCCAAAAAAGTTGCCGTACACCTCATTGATCTCGTCAAACTTGGATAAATCGGCAACAAATACCGTTGCCTTGATCACGCCTTCGAGGGAGCCGCCCGCCTGCAAGATAATCGCTTTTGCGTTTTCCAGGCACTGCTTTGCCTGAAGAGCCGCATCGGCAGAGACCACTGCACCGGTTTCAGGATCAACGGGCAGCTGGCCTGAAATGTAGAGCACACCCCGGTGAGCGACCCCCTGTGAATAAGGGCCGATCGCCGCAGGCGCTTTTTCTGTGTCCACTTGTTCAAGTTCCATGGTGATACCCCTTTCACTGCAAAATCATAGCGCCCCTCCCGCCGGGGCCAAGGTTACAAGATCCACTTTTGGTTAACGTTGTAGGTGCTGTAGACAAAGAGAAAGACGCTAAAGCCAAAGAGCGCCAGAAAGCTTAACGGCGGCGCGATGATCCCGTCGCCGTTGATCGCCGTCTTGAGGATATCGGCCCCGTAGGTCAGCGGCAGGGCGTAGGAGAGCGGCCGGATAAATGCCGGCAGGCTGGTGATGGGAATAAAGAGGCCGCACAAAAAGAGCATGGGGAAGCGGAAAAAATTGGAGAATGTCTGCGCCTCGAAGACCTGGCTCACAGAAACGGCGATAAACAGCCCCAGGAAAGTGGAGGTGATCGCAATGAGGATTACGCCGCCTACGACCATGAGCCAGCGGATCCCGGCAAGGTCGGTCATGAAGGCGGCAAAGAGCACCGGCACAAAAGCGTTGACCACGCCGAAG
>JAAZIE010000354.1 GCA_012510305.1 Bacillota bacterium
AATCATTGCCGGCGGCTATCCCGGAGCAGGCGGGATCGGCGGCAGCCGTGAGATCATGTCCTGCCTGGCCGCAGGGGTAGAAGCGACAAAAAAGAGAGCCTACGTGGGCGGCACCCTCTCGGCCAATCCCCTGAGCTGTGCAGCCGGTTACTACGCCCTGAAGGCGATCGACGAAACCGGTGCGGCGCTCATCGCCGGCAAGGCCGGCGACAGGCTCTGCCGGGGGCTTAAAGAGATCATCGCCAAGTACAAGTTACCCTTTGTCGCCTACAACCAGGGCTCCATCTGCCACATTGAAACCACGGGCGTAATGTTTATCGATATCATGAAACCCGATTTCTTTGAGCAGATCGTCAACCGCAAAAAAGGGCTGGAGCATTTCGGAGCGGCCTACGCCGCCGAGGGAATGATCACCCTGGCCGGAAGCCGCATCTATACGAGCCTGGCCGACACCGATGAAATAATCGATGCAGCCCTGGAAAAGTTCGAAAGCATTTTTGAAAATGTAGAGGTCTAGAGAAAACCGTTTGAGGGAAGGGGTTTCGGGGGGTTAAGCCTCGAAACCCCTTGCTGTCCCCGAAGGCAAAATATTTGGAGGGAGAAAACGTGAACATCGAAGCGATACTTTTTGACCTTGACGGTACGCTGATCAACAACGACAGAAACAAGTTCGGCAAAGAGTATTTTGAAATTGTCTACCGGCGATTCCCCCGGTCCATCCCCTTCAGCGAGTTTGCCGAAGCCCTGCAAGGCGCCTTTGCAGCGATGACCAATAATGACGGCAGAAGAACAAACAAAAAACTTTTCGAAGAGACCTTCTTCCCTTCGATCGACTTTCCCGCGGACCGGGGGCTTGCGCTCTTCGACGAAGCCCACAAGCACGATTTCCCGGGGCTGGAGGACCCCGCCGAAAAAATCCCCGAAGCAAAGCCCGTCGTCGAATCAATGTTTCAGCGGGGGCTGTAAGTGGTCATCGCCACGAACCCCATCTTCCCCAGAGAGGTAATCTACGAACGGCTCCGCTGGGCCGGGGTGGAACGGATGCCCTTTGACCTGGTCACCTCGTACGAAAACAGCCGCTATACAAAACCAAATCCCCTTTATTTTAAGGCGATCCTCGATACTATCGATGCGGCGCCGGAGCACGCCTTGATGGTGGGCGACGAGCATTGGGATATGGCCGCCGGCTCCATCGGTATAAAAACCTTTTTTGTGAAAAGCCGTGCTTCGAATCTGACTGAGCACACGCCGCCGCCCACATACCGGGGCAAGCTGAGCGATATACCGGATCTGCTAACCGGCCGCGGCAAGAACGTTTAACCCCGGCAGAGCAGGATTTACCCGCGTCAAGCAGCGGCGGTGTTCATGGCCTATTTGCTCCGGGCGGAAGCTAAGGGAGCGCTCTTTGGCGCAAAGCCTCCAGCCAGGTATCCAGGCCGCTCTCGTCGTACACCGAGGTTTCCAGGATCTCCAGTTGCGGATTGACCCGGGCTGCAAAGTTCTTGCACAGATCAAGATCAAAGCGCAGGTGCGGCAGCA
>JAAZIE010000355.1 GCA_012510305.1 Bacillota bacterium
GGGGAAAGATCCGCTCCTCCATCTGCCGCTGTTCGATCTCCTTGATCAGCTCATCCAGCCCCTCGACCGAGCGCTTTACCGGGGAGATGATATCGCGGGTCAGAACCTCGGGCAGGTCGTGAAAGAGGCCGCCCAAAAAATTGTTTCTTTTGCGCTGGTCAGCAGCACCCAGCTCCAGCGAGCAGAAATAGGAAAAAGCGGCTACGATGAGCATATGGCCCAGCACCGAGGTTTTTGGCAGGCGCGGTGACTGGGCCCACCGCAGCTGGAAGCGAAGCTGCCCCACCAGGTCCAGAAAATGGCCGGTCTTTCGGTTCAGGTTTATTTTCTGCACCCCGGCAAGATCATAATGCTCTTCCAGCTGGTTTTCGATATCGCGCCTGGTTTCCTCAAGGCCGTAAATCCCGGCGTTCAAATGATAGATCAGCTTGAATTCCCAGTTCGTGGCCAGGTAGTGCGCCGCCCGGAGGATCTTTTTCTCCAGCGAGTTTCTTTCATCGCAGCAGAGGTAGCGTTTTAAACGCTCGAAAAAGCCGCCCTGCAGCGGGGAGAGGCGCTCTTCCAAGTTTTCCAGGACCCAGGCGTTCAGTTGCTCCCCTTTTTCGGCCATGAGCCGGTGAAACAAAGGCGGCTTGATATCGGTGAGGATAATGCGGTGCAGGTATTCAAAGAGAAATCCTTCGATGAGGGCACACCAGTCCACCGCGGCGCCGCGGTCGGTCTCTTCAAAACGGCCCAGCACGTAGGCATAGATCATTTTATGGGCCTGCTTGTCCAGCTCGGTAAAGTGCTCCGGCCGGTTGTGGTCATTCCAGCGCTGAATGCTGGCCGCTTCGAAAAGAAGCTCCAGCAGCTCTTTACTGATCATCGATCTCTTTTCACCCACCCGTTATTTGGCTGCATTAGCATTTCGCTTCAGTTCTTCAATTTTCCTGCCCGCAAAGAAAATACCCCTGGATCAGGGGTAGGGTTTAAAGATTTTATCTAAATACACCCGGGCGTGAGCGATTACCTAGAGGATGATGGCGATCAGGCCACCGCTGCCTTCGTTGATAATTTTCTCCAGGGTCTCCTGAAGCTTCTCCTGAGCATTTGGCGGCATGTTCCCCAGCTTGCCGGTAATGCCGTCCTGAACCATCTCGTGGAGGGATTTGCCGAATATCTGAGACTCCCACAGTTTTTCCGGATCATCTTCAAATTCTGCGAGCAGGTAATGGACCAGTTCTTCGCTCTGCCGTTCAGATCCGACAACCGGGGAGAACTCAGATTTAACGTCCACCTTGACAATATGCAGGGAGGGGGCGCTGGCCCGCAGCCTGACCCCGAAGCGGCCGCCCTGGCGAATAATTTCCGGCTCTTCCAGGGCCATCTCCTCCAGGGCCGGGGGGACGATGCCGTAGCCGCTCTCCTTGACCTGGTAAAGCGCCTCGGCCAGCTTATCGTACTCCCGCTTGGCCGTGGAATAATCCCTGACAACGCGCATTATATCGGCGTCACCGGTGATCTCCTCGCCGCAGTATTCCGCCAGGATCTGCTCGAACATGCCGGGAGGGGTATCCAGCTGAATCTCGGCTTCTCCCGTGCCCAGATCAACCTGCTGCAGGGCGGCGCTCTCGACAAATTCGTACTCCTTCAGCTTCTCCAGCATCCCGTCAATATCCCGCACCCGGCTGACCAGGGCCATGTTTTCACTGACGCCGCGTTCAAAACTGTCTTTCAGCCAGTGAGCAGGCTCGAGCACCTCCACCCAGGAGGGCAGATTAACGGCTACATCAAGAACAGGAAACTCGTAAAGGGCTTCTTCCAGGACCAGGTCCAGGTCGGCCTGGCTGAGCTCGAGGCAGTTCAGCGCCACTACGGGAACATCATACTTCAGAACCAGCTCTTCCTGAAGAGCGGCGGTCTCGGCGCTGTACGGCTCCACCACGTTGAGCAAAATAACAAAGGGTTTCCCCAGCTCTTTAAGCTCTGCAATTACCCTTTCTTCGGCCTCCACGTAGCTTTCCCGCGGGATCTCTGCAATAGAGCCGTCGGTGGTCACGACAATACCGATGGTGGAATGATCGGTGATCACCTTGCGGGTACCCATTTCGGCGGCTTCTTCAAAGGGAATGTCGTAGTCAAACCAGGGCGTCGAAACCATGCGCGGCCCTTCTTCGTCTTCGTACCCGGCAGCGCCCGGCACGGTGTACCCCACAC
>JAAZIE010000356.1 GCA_012510305.1 Bacillota bacterium
CAGCGGGGCTGAGCTGGAGCGATCCGGAGACCGGCGAAAGCTACTGTTACCTCAACCTGATCCCCCGCCTGGAGGCCCCCTTTGACCGGGAACCGTTACAGTATATCTTTCTCATCGACATTTCCGGATCCATGGACGGAATCAACCTGGAGCAGGCCAAAAACGCCCTGCAGCTGTGCCTCAGGAATATGGAGGCGGGCGACAGCTTCGATATCATCGCTTTTGAGAGCCGCTGCCACTATTTTTTGCCGGCCGGTGCGCTTCCCTTCAACCAGGATTCCCTGAATCGCGCCTCGCGCTGGATCGACAACCTGCGCTCCCTGGGCGGCACGGAAATCCTGGAGCCGGTGCGCTATGCCCTGGATAACAGCGGTGAAAGCGGCACGGTGATCCTTCTTTTCACCGACGGCATGGTGGGCAATGAGCAGGAGATCATCAGCCTCACCAGGAGCAGAATTAAACAGAACCACCTCTTTACCTTTGGAATCGATACGGCGGTGAACAGCCACTTTATCAACAAGCTGGCCGAAGCGGGGAATGGCCTGCCCGAGTTCATCCATCCCGGGGAACGGCTCGAAGACAAAGTGATTCGCCAGTTCTACCGGATAAACTCACCGGCTGTAAAGAACGCGACGGTGAAGTGGAGCGCGGCGCTGCATATGGATTGCTATCCCCTGGAGATCCCGATTATATTTGACCGGGAGCCGGTGGCGCTGGTGGGCAAGTACAGCGGGGCGCTCGCCGGCACGGTCTCCCTGACGGGACAGTTGCAGGACGATCGCTTCAAAACGGAGCTGGACTTGGCCGATCTTGACGACGGCCACAACTTCGATTTCCTTAAAAAGATCTGGGCCAAAATGAAGATCGATCACCTGGAGAAGGCCCTGGAAAAGATCAATCCCCGCCGCAGGGAGACGCTGATCGAAGAGATCGTGAAAGTTTCTTGCGAATACGGCATCGGCTCTTCACAAACCTCTTTCGTCGCGCTGCTTGAAAGGAAGAACGAGGCCACCGGCATCCCCGAAACGGTGGTGGTCCCGGTGGCGCCGGCAGCTGAATGGCGTATGCTCTCCCCTGGCTTTAACCAATTTCAACCCGGCGCAGGGACGGTCTTGTTCAGCAGCACCTCCCCGGCAGCCACGTCCGCCCCGATGCCGATGCCCAAATACGCCGGCGCATTGGACAGCGGCGCCGTCTTTGGTGCAGTTGGCAGCATCGAGGATGTGGTCCGTCTTATCGCCCTGCAGCAGCAGGCCGACGGCTCCTTTCCCGCAGAAAAGGGCGCGAAAAATGCAGAGCTTTCCCGGTTCGAAAACACGGCCCTGGCCGCCCCGGCCCTGCTGCTCTCCGGCAACCCCGCGCTCTACCGCCGTCAGATCGAAAGGTCCGTCAAATACCTGGTGGAAGCAAAGCCGCAGAAAAAGCTGGAGGAGTTCCACTATTTTGCCGTCGCCCTGTCCGCCCGGCTTTACCTGGAGAAGTTCAAACCCGGTGAGATAACGGCCCGCCGGATCGGCTCAAAAATGGAAGCGTTACGGGAGCGCGCCGGTTCCCTGGCCGCCCTGTTGGAGAAACCGGGCCTTGCGGAAAAAGAGATCGTTACCGAGCTGCTCGGCTTCACCGGTGATCGTAAAAGCAGCCTGAAAAATGTGGGACCCCGGAGCGGTGTGAAAGCCC
>JAAZIE010000357.1 GCA_012510305.1 Bacillota bacterium
ATCGGGCAGATTGTTCAGATGAAAAAGGGACACCCCTGCGGTGCCAACCGCTGGCAAATTACCAGGGTGGGGATGGATTTTAGAATCAAGTGTCTCCAGTGCGGGCGCAGTGTCCTGATGCCGCGAAGCCGGTTTGTGCGCAGGGTCACAAAAATCATTTCAAATGCTGCAGAAGAGAAGAGATAAGGAGGACGCCGTTGTCCTGGAGCTGCGGGATTGTCGGTTTGCCCAATGCCGGGAAATCAACACTGTTTAAAGCGTTGACGACCATCGATGTGCCCATCGACAGCTACCCTTTTACAACCATTGATCCCAATGTAGCGGTAGTCCCCCTGGAGGACCGCCGGCTGGAGGCGCTGGCGAAGCTCTGCTCTTCCACCAAGGTGACGCCGCCGGCGATACGGATTGTCGATGTTGCCGGACTGGTCAAGGGGGCCAGCAGGGGTGAAGGGCTGGGCAACCGCTTTTTGGGGGAGCTGCGCAATGTGGATCTTTTGCTCCATGTTGTGGCCGGCTTTGCGCCGCTTAACGGCGAAGGAACCAACCCGGTTCCCCGGGCCGCCCTGGTTAACCTGGAGCTTATCCTCGCCGATCTGGAGACGGTTACCCGGCGCAAAGAGAAGGTTCAGGCGCAGCGGAAGGGCGATCCCGGAGAAGCGGCAGCCGAACTCCTTTTTCTTGACAACCTGGAAAAACAGCTGCTGCAGGGTACGCCGGCCCGTCTGGTTCAACTGGGGGCTGCTGAGAAAGAGTTTTTGGAACGTCTTTTTCTGCTTACTTCCAAAAAGATGCTCTATATCTACAATAGGGCTGAAGACGAAGACGCCGTCCCGGCCGAGATGATGCAGCTGGCCCGGGGTGAGGGCAGCGGGTTAATTTCACTTTGCGCCCGCCTGGAAGCGGAGATCGGGGAGCTGCCGGAGGATGAGAGGAAGCTGTTTCTGAAAGAGTACGGTCTTGAGGAATTGCAGGTCCAGGAACTGCTGCGGGAATGCTACCGCCGGCTGGAGCTGCTTACTTTTTACACGGTAAAGGGGGAAGAGTCCAGGGCCTGGTTTGCTCCCCGCGGCACCACTACCCTTGAAGCCGCCTTTATGGTGCATACGGATATGGGGCGGGGATTTATCAAGGCCGAAGTGATCCCCTGGAATCTACTTCTCGAAGCCGGTGCGCTGACCGCTGCACGGGAACAGGGAACCCTCCGCACCGAGGGACGGCACTACCCGCTCGCCGACGGAGAGGTCCTCTATTTTCATTTTCGTGCTTGAGATCCAGGCGGGGCTGCCGCGGAGCATAAAAAGGGCCGCTGATAAAACAAACGCTTCGCCCTGCCCGGCAGAATAACGGCAAAATTATCCGGGCTGCTTGCCTGCGGTGGTGAATTATGTTATGCTCTCTGCATACCAACCTGCTCCGCCAGGCGGGGCCGACAGTCCAGGGGGAGGTGAACCACAGTGGCCGTCTACGAAACCATGTTTATTCTTCAACCGGAACTCGAAAACGAAGCCGAGGAAGAACTGCTCAACAGTCTCAAGGCCATTTTGCAGAGGCCCGGAGGAGAGGTTACCAAAGCTGACGACTGGGGAAAGCGTAAGCTGGCCTACGAGATCAACAATTATAACGAGGGTCATTATTATCTGCTGCAGTTTAAGGGATCCCATGAGATTGTCCCCGAGCTCGAGCATTTCTTCCGGGTGAATGATGCGGTGATCCGCTTTATCATTGTGCGGGAAGGCGAGTAGAGCGCTTAATTTACAAAAAGGCGGTGCATGGGATGCTTAATCTCGTAGTGTTGATCGGTCGCTTGACTCATGATCCGGAGCTCCGTTACACCCCCGGGAATGGCACGGCGGTAACCACATTTGACTTGGCCGTTGACCGGTCTTTCACCAACAAGCAGGGCGAAAGAGAAGCCGACTTTATCAGGATCGTTACCTGGGACAAGCTGGCAGAAACCTGTGCCAACTACCTCCAAAAAGGGAGGTTGGTGGCGGCAACGGGACGCTTGCAGATCCGCTCCTACGATGACCGGGAAGGGGTTCGCCGTAAGAGCGCTGAAGTGGTAGCCCGCGAGATCAGGTTCCTGGATTCGCCGCGCAGCGGGGATTCAAGAGGACCGGCGGATTCCCCGTCCAGTGACGAAGTGAGTGAAGACGATATACCATTCTAAGGAGGCTGGTTAGTTGAGGCGCGATCGGGGTCGCAGACCCAAAAGAAAAATTTGCAGTTTTTGTGTTGATAAAATTGAACAAGTTGATTACAAGCAGCATGAAAAGCTGAGGCGATTTATTACAGAGCGGGGCAAAATCCTGCCGAGGCGCATCTCTGGAAACTGCGCCAGGCACCAACGCCAGCTAACGCGGGCGATTAAAAGAGCGCGGATCATGGCCCTGCTTCCCTTTACGTCTGAGTAATCAGATCGACCCCCCTTGATCAAACGGTGCTGGAGGCTTCTGCTGCCGGCGCCGTTTTTTAGCTCTCCCCGGGAGCAGGAGCGTACCGCTGCCGGCACGAAATATTAAAGAAGCCGGTACCGCACGGCGGCGAATGGATAAAACGAGCAAATCTTTGAAAGGGTGGATCCGATGAAGGTCATTTTAAAAGAAGATGTCCCCGGCCTGGGGGAAAAGGGCGAGATCAAGGATGTTGCACCCGGTTACGGGCGCAACCTGCTGATCCCCCGGGGATTGGCTGAAGAGGCCACACCGGGCCGGCTGCGCGACCTGCAGCACCGGGAGCAGGCCTTGAAGAATAAAAAGCGTCGTCAAAAAGAGGAGAGCCTGGTGCAGGCGGAACAGCTGGAGCAGCAAGAACTCCGGTTCAGGCTCGCAGCCGGCGAGGGCGGGCGCCTTTTTGGTTCAGTGACAGCGGCCGATATCGCCGGAGAGCTTCAGCAGCTGGGATTCAGCGTGGATAAGAAGAAGATTTTACTGGAAGAGCCGATCAAGGCTGTGGGACGTTACGAAATTGCCGTTAAACTATACTCCGGGGTCGAGGCCGGCATTATCGTCGAGGTGGAAGAAGAGGTCAGTTAGGAGGCAGATCATGGGGCCGCAGCAGCAGTCTACAGAGATTCACGGTAAGCTCAGCGCCTTGCTCGATCTGGCCGGCCGTGTTTACGGGACCGAGGAGATGGTCTTAAAGGCGGGTAAGCTGGAAGCGCTTTTATTGATCCGCTCCCAGGAGCCGGCGCAGCAGCTGCTCGGTTTGCAGCGTCTTATTTTTGAAAATCCCACCCTGAAAGAGGCACCGGCGGAGAACGAGTACGGAGGCGCCATCGTGGAACTGGAAGAGGCGCTTGCCGATCTGCTGGCCAGGCGGACGCTGGAGGAGTCGCTGGAGTACAAGATCAAGGAGCGGCTGGAAGAGCAGCACGAACAATATCTTCAGGAAATAAAAAAAGAGGTTCTCCAGGAATGGATCGGGGTGGAGAACCCGCAAACCCTCAAAAAATATGCCCGCGCTGAGAAAATGTTTGCCCGGAACCTGCCCCGTTCAGCCCAGGAGATGCTCCGCCCCGCTCGGCTGGACCAGGTTATCGGGCAAAATGAGGCCGTGGCGGCACTTGTTTCTAAGCTGGCTTCGCCATACCCGCCGCACATCATTCTTTACGGCCCTCCCGGAGTGGGGAAAACCACTGCGGCGCGCCTGGCCCTGCAAAGAGCTCGAAAAATAGAGGGGGCGATCTTTTCGGAAGACTCCCCCTTTGTAGAGGTTGACGGAGCCACCCTGCGCTGGGATCCCCGGGA
>JAAZIE010000358.1 GCA_012510305.1 Bacillota bacterium
GCGTCTGGACGCTTTCCGGAAAATCATCGCCATCGCGGGTGATCTCGTTGAAGAGATCGGTAATGGTGTCGCCGTGCTTCTGGAAGAAAGTTTCCCGGAAGATGGAGCCCTGGTAAACACCGGTATCCATGATCATCTCGTAATAGCGGCGCGTATCTTTTTTCGGGGTGAGGCTGAAATAGTAGGCGTCGGTGCCGAAGCGCATCTCTTTCAGGGCGCGGTTCAGCTCCCTGATCTCCTCGCGGGCCAGCTTGATGAACTCGCCCAGCCGGGCGACGAAGTTCTCCTGGAAGCTCTGCTCGGCCTGCTCGCGCGCTTCGCGCGCCCTCGCCTCGTAATCCTGCAGGTGGCTCTCCACCAGGAGCTGCAGCCGCTGCCGAAAAGCGTCGTTGTCCCCGGCGGCGGGATCCCCGGAAAAATAGAAGCTGTGAACAAATTGGGTGCGCAGCTCAACCAAGGTTTCCCGGTGCTTGCCGAGGCGGGTTTTGGCCCCCTCGTTGCTGCCCAGGTAATTCTGGTGCAGCTCCGCCGGTCTTTTCCGCGCCGCTTCGCGGTTCCACTTCGCGGCGCATTCTTCCGGCAGCGGCGCCGGCAGCTCGGCCAGGTAAGCTTCACAGGCGGTTTTTTCCGCTTCAGCCTCCTGCCGCAGCGCGGTGACGGCGCCCTCCAGGCTGCCCAGCCGCTCTTTCAACCGGCCCCGCTCTTCGATCGCCTGATCCAATTTTTTCCCCAGGGCCCGGAAGGCGCTTTCCTGCCGCCCCAGGGCCTCTTTGAGCTGCTCCAGCTCGCTGAAGTCAAGGGAGAGCAGCTCTTTTTCCCGCGCTGCCAGCTTCTCTTCCAGGGCCGGCCGCTCCTGCAGCTGCGGTACCGCCTCGGCCCAGGTGCGGTAGCGATCTGTCTTGTCCAGGGCCAGGGGAGCAGCGGCGGCAGCAACGGCAACCTGCCGCTCCGCCTGTGCCAGCAGCCGCTCTTCCTGCTGCAGCGCTTCTCTATGGCGGGCCAGCTGAAAGCGAACCGCCTCCTTGCCGATATAGGGGGTTTCGAAGTGAGCCCGCGGGATCCGGCGCAGGCTGCGGTCCTCGAAGAGCATCCCTGCAGGGGTGATCGCCCGGGGATGCCCGGTCAGCTCCGCTTCGCCGGCGCAGCGGATCACCCCGCCGAGAAGGCGGCGGGCGTACGCCCCGGCGTAATCAGTGGCGGCGGTGACCGCGGCGGCGAGGCTCTCAGCGGGTGCCGCTTGATCCTCTTCAAGCAGCTTTTCTGTGTTCACCAGGCCCACGCCTTCCAGGCCGCCGCTGTGCTTCTCCCGGCGGTAGAGGGCCGCCGCTTCCTCGAAATAGCCGGGGGAAACCAGGAGGTCAAATTTTTGGGGGTAGAGGTAGCCCTCGACAGCATCGCGCCAGGCGGGATCGCTGATCTCCAGGGCTTCGCAGAAGATCGCCACGGGGACCGGCTCACCCGAAGGGGTGCGCAGCTCCTCTTCCAGGATCCGTTTCAGCTGCATCGTGGGCGACCGGCGGCTGAGAACCTGGTCTGCGGCAAGATCGCGCAGCGTCTCTTTTAAAC
>JAAZIE010000007.1 GCA_012510305.1 Bacillota bacterium
GTCTCTACCGGCCGGGTTGCGGTTAGAGAGAGCGCCTGGTGTTTTAATAGAGTGCCCCGCCTCAAGGCGTGAGATCCTTCGGGCTGCGCCCTCAGGATGACATTAAAAGGCCCTCAGCCTCCCACAGCGTCACCCTGAGCGGAGCGAAGGGTCTCTACCGGCCCGGCTGCGGGCAGAACGACTGCCTGGTGTTTTTAACGAAAGCCCCGCATTACTGCATGAGATCCTTCGGGCTGCGCCCCCGGGAAAAGGATTCCAGGGACCGGCGGAGAAAAGACTGATAAGTCAAACTATTACAGGGGGTGTAAGTATGAGCGGGGAAAAGTATCTCCAAAGCTTGCGCAAACTGGAGCGCAAGGTTTATATCCGCGGTGAGCAGGCCGCCGATCCCATGGGACACCCGCTGGTGCAACCCAGCGCCCGTGCGGTGGCGCAGACCTATGAACTGGAGCAGCAGCCGGAATACAAGGCGCTGATCTTTGCCCGGTCTCACCTTAGCGGCCGCCCGGTGAACCGCTTTACCCACATTCACCGCTCCACCGATGACCTGGTCAATAAAGTAAAGCTGCAGCGCCTGCTGGGCCAGCGGACGGGGACCTGTTTTCAGCGCTGTGTGGGCCTGGACGCGTTGAACGCGCTGGAGATCACCACTTTTGAAATGGAGAAGGATCTGGGAACGCCCTATTACCGCCGGTTTAACCGGTTCTTAAAGCAGGTACAGGATGAAAATGCCGTCTGCAACGGGGCGATGACCGATCCCAAGGGGGATCGGGGCAAACGGCCCCATGAACAGGCCGATCCCGACCTCTATCTAAGGGTGGTGGATGAAAATCGCGAGGGGATAACGGTGCGGGGGGCAAAATGCCATCAGACCGGAGCGTTGAACTCGCATTACATCATCGCCATGCCCACCCTGGCGATGAGAGAGGAGGACCGCGATTATGCGGTTTCTTTTGCCCTGGAGGCCGACGCACCGGGAATTATTTATATCCTGGGCCGGCAGCCTTCGGACAGCCGCAAAATGGAGCCCGGCCAGGCCGATCTGGGCAACCTCTTTTACGCCGGCCAGGAATGTCTCATTGTTTTTGACGATGTTTTTGTACCCTGGGAGCGGGTCTTTATGTTCAAAGAGCACTCTTACTCCGGGCGCCTGGTGGAGCGCTTTGCCGGATACCACCGCCAGAGCTACGGCGGCTGCAAGGCCGGGACCGGCGATGTGCTCATCGGAGCAGCGGCGGCGCTGGCCCGGTACCAGGGGGTGAGTAAAGCCTCTCACATCAGGGATAAGCTGGTGGAAATGGTTCATTTAAACGAGACCATCTTTTGCTGCGGTATTGCCTGCTCCGCCGGGGGCCGGCCGGCTGCTTCGGGAGCTTACCTTATCGATCTGCTGCTGGCCAATGTCTGCAAACTAAATGTGACCCGCTTTCCCTACGAGATTGCCCGGCTGGCCGAGGATATCGCCGGGGGGCTCATGGCTACTCTTCCCTCCCTGGCAGACCTGGAGCATCCGGAAATCGGGCCGCTGCTGTAC
Organism: Bacillota bacterium; assembly: GCA_012510305.1. GTDB lineage: Bacteria > Bacillota > Dethiobacteria > DTU022 > DTU022 > JAAZPQ01. Next base: position 1,535 of record JAAZIE010000007.1, read on the forward strand.
AAGTATTTGCAGGGTGCCGCCGGCGCCGACACCGCCTGCCGCCTGAAGATGCTGCGCCTGGTGGAAAACCTGACCCTGGGCCCGGCGGCGGCGGCTTACCTCACCGAATCGATGCATGGTGCCGGTTCGCCCCAGGCCCAGCGTGTTGTTATCGCCAGGCAGGCTGACCTGGAACAAAAAAAGGCCCTGGCCGGAAAACTTGCCGGGATCGAGGAGGGGTCATGAATTTTGGGTAAAAAAACTGGTGGACAAAAGGGACCGGTTGTAGTATTGTTAAACATATTAAGAATTGTTATCGTGATTTAACAAATTAGCCGGGTTATTTGCTGCCGGCTGCCGGGGGGCTTTCACTTTGGGAATGCCGGGTCTTTCTTTTCAGCGAAAGCAGTTCGTTTCTCGCCTGAACCGCCTTTACCGTCGCAGTGAACTGTACAAGTTGCGGCGGTGGTTAAAGGGAAAAAGTGTTCACTGGTTGCTTTATCTGGCCCTGTCCGGCTTGGCCCTGGCCATCGGGTTGGGGGTTCACTATTACCAGTACTGTCATCTGTACGCGGTCCGGGTTGATGGGGAAGAAGTGGGGTTGGTGCGCAGCCCGGAAGAAATGGAGTGCTTTGTAAAAGAATTGACTGAAAAATGCGGATCCTATTACCAGATGGATCTATTTCCCGAACAGGAGATTACCCTGACCCGGGAATATCGCCCCGGCGAAATGGACGATATCCGGGAGGCCCGGGAGACCTTGCGGCAGCGCCTGGGCTTTCTTACCGATGCGGTTATGGTAATCGTGGACGGCATCCCGGTGGCGCCGGTAGCCACGGAAAAAGGGGTCGAGCAACTTGTAGAACAGCTCTGTCTTTCCTTTGTCAATGAAAGTAATTGCGTGGAGCTGCTGGATGTGCAGGTGCTTGAAGAGGTGGCGGGCGAAAAATGTGCGGTTTCTCCCGAACAGGTGTACTCTCCCGGCGAGATCGCCTCCTTGCTGATGGGGCAGAAAAAGGAGCGGGAGATGCTGATCGCCTCCCGCGGCACCGCGCTCTCCCGGTCGGGACGCCATAAGGGCGAGAAGAGCATCCCCACCGTGCACGTAAGGAGCGTCGAAAAGGTCACCACCGAAGAGCGCATACCCTTTACCACCAAGTATAAAGCCTCCGGCAAAATGTACCGCGGTGAGAGCAGGGTGGTTACCCCGGGCAAAAAAGGCTTAAAAAAGGTTACTTACCGGATCACCCGGGAAAACGGGGCTGAACAATCGAGAACGGTTGTTTCCAGCAACGTTATCAAAAAACCGAAATCCCGCGTAGTGGAGCGGGGCACCATGAACAGGTTTGCCTGGCCGGTAGCCTGCGGCGGCCGCATCACCCAGCGTTTCAGCGCCTGGCACAGGGGCGTCGATATCGCCGCTCCGCTGAATTCATCTGTTCTTGCCGCAGAAAGCGGGGTAGTGATCGAATCGGCCCGGGGAGGCTCCCAGGGAAACTATATTATCATCGATCACGGCAGCTACTACACCCTGTATCTGCACAACAATAGAAACCTGGTTTCCGCCGGGCAGAGGGTTTCCCGCGGGCAGACCATCGCCTCCCTCGGCTCCAGCGGGCGCTCCAGCGGACCCCATTTGCACTTTGAAATTCGCCGCAAAATCAGTTCCAGCTGGGGCGGATGGTATAACCATCCAGCCATAAACCCGCTGCAGTTTTTCTAATTTGCCCGGCCCCGTCGGGGCCGGTTTTACCTGCCGGGATACGGTGGAAGCAGGATTGCCCCCCTTTCTGGTAGAATATGTCCCCATGAAAAGAATTTATCATGGAGCTTTAAAGGAGATTGAAAAAAAACTCCGCAATGATATCGCTTTTGCAAAGCGAGACGACATTTTTTATCCCGTCGTTGTGCTGGTGCCAAGCAACCTTGCCGGAGTTTACCTGCGCCGCTCTTTAGCCCGCTCCGGCGGCAGTTACTGCCGCGTTCGCTTCCTCACACTGTCCGACTTGGCTTCCATGTTGGCTGAAAATAATCCCGATTATTCCCTTCACCACAGGGAGATGCCTCCCTTTGGTGAAAAATGGCTGGTTGCGCTGACCGCGCGTGAAGCTGCCGGAGGCTATTTCGGGCCGGTAGCCGGGCGTCCCGGATTCAGCGAGGCGCTGCTGCAAACCTTCCAGGAGCTCGAAGAAGCGGGGTTGGAACAGGTTCCCCTGGCACCGGGCGGCGATGAGCGCCGTGTTGCCGCACTGCAGCGCCTTTACAGGCGGTACCGTGAACTGCACCGCCCTTTTATCAACCGGGAAGCGGCTTTTACCGCCGCCGCCCGGCTTGACCGGCACCCTTCTTTTATGGTTGCGCTGTACGGCATTTATCAGTTATCTGTCCCCGAGAAAAAGTTGCTGGCCGCCCTGGCCGGGCGGAACCCGGTAACGGTGTACTGGCAGGAATCTGCGATCGAGTTTGCCGCGGTGAAACATCTGCAGCGCTGGTTTCAGGGGCAGGGCTTTTCCAAGGAACGGCTTCCGTCACCGCAAGATGAAGGCGGCAACCTGGCGCGCCTGCAAAAATATCTGTTTCAGCCTTCTTCCGGGGAAACAGCTCCGGAGAACGGCGACGGCTCGCTTGAATTTATCTGCGCTCCCGACGAAGTCAGCGAAGTGGAGGAAATTACCCGGGAAATGATCACCCTGGCCCGCGGGGGGGTGCGGCTTGGCGAAATGGCCGTGCTCCTGCCCCAGGCCGGTTACGCGGGGATGTTTGCGGAGAAATTGGCTGCTGCCGGGATACCCTATTATCTGGCCGGGGGGCTGCCCCTCTCCCGGACCAGGGCCGGCCGCTCATTTTTACTGGTGCTGGAGATGATCGGCAGCGATTACCCCCGCCAGAAAGTGATGGAGCTGTTCACCTACGCCCCTTTTGACTACCGGCGTATTTTAAAAATCACAAGCGGGGGCAGCGCCAACCCTGCTTTATGGGACCACCTGACCCTGCAGGCGGGGGTGATCAAGGGCCGCCGCCACTGGAACGAAGCCCTGGAGCGTTTCAAAAGGCGGCTTCAGGGGGAGACCTGGGCGGACGAAAACGCAGAGGCTGATGGGGCGGCAGTGCGGGCCCGTGAACAGCTGCTGCAGCTGGAGCTGCTGCTTGATTTTCTGCAACTGTTTTTTAAGCTGCTCCATCGCTTTGATCGCTGCCGCTCCTGGACCGGTTTAACCGCGGCGACCGAGGAGCTGGTGGGGCGCTTATTTTATTCCGGGGAAGAGCAGCAGGCGCTGCTGCAGCTTTTTAAAAGGCTGCGCCGTTTGGATGAATGCGGCGGCGAATTTGCCCTCAAGCCGGCCCTGGAGCTGCTCCGCTCATCGCTGCAGGTTACGGCTTTGCCCCGGGGAAAATTCCAGCA
>JAAZIE010000041.1 GCA_012510305.1 Bacillota bacterium
GCTTTGGCTGATTCCCGGCCTGTTGGTGCTTGTTCTGTTGGTTGCGGCCGTTACCCACGGCATTTCGCCCGAGAAGACCGGGCTGTATGACCTGCTGCGGTGGAAATTCAACCAGAAAAGCGGCCTGCCGGTTTACAGCGGCACAGTTTCGGCCGGGGTGGATGAGCCGGTGGAAATCTATTTCGATGATTACGCGGTGCCGCATATCACCGCCCGGAGCGAGGCGGATATGGTTTATGCGCAGGGCTATGTCCAGGCCATGGAGAGGCTCTTCCAGATGGATCTGATCAGGCGCCTTATCTCCGGGCGGCTTTCAGAGATCACAGGGCCGGAGATGCTGGATTCAGATCGTTTTTATCGCACCATCGGATTTGTCCGGGCGGCGCAAAAAAGTTTGGAGGCCTGTTCGCCGGAGACCAGGGCGCTGGCCGAAGCATATTGTGACGGGGTCAACGAGTATATCAGGCAAAATAAGGACAACTTGCCGCCGGAATTCCTGCTGCTCGAATATGTGCCGGAGGATTGGCAGCCGGTGGATTGCATCGCCGTCTCCAAGCTGATCGCCTGGGAACTGGGCGGCAATATGCAGACCGAGCTGCTGCTGGGCGCCCTGGTCGATGAGGTGGGCCGGAAAAAGGCGGCGGAGCTTTTCCCTTCGTACCCGGAGAAAGGGCTGACCATCCTGGACCGTGCGAGCGCCGGCACCGGCAGCCGTTCCGCCTTGAAACTCCTGGAGCTGGCCTCCGGGGGGCTGCTTCCGCAGGGTTTGCCGGGGCTGGGCTCCAACAACTGGGTGGTTGGCGGCAGCCGCAGCGCTACGGGCGGGGCGCTGCTGGCCAGCGATATGCACCTCACCCTTGACCTGCCTTCGATCTGGTACATGAATTATCTATCCATCCCCGGGCAGAACGTCACCGGGGTGATGTTCCCGGGTATCCCCGGCGTTATCGCCGGGTTCAACGATCATATCGCCTGGGGCGAAACCAACCTGGGCCCCGATGTGATGGATCTTTACCAGATCAAGTTTCACCAAACCAAAGAGCACCTCTATCGTTACAATGACCGGTGGCTTGAGGCTGCCGTTTACGAGGAGAAGATCAAGGTGCGGGGAGCTGCTGATGAGTCTTTGCGTGTGCGGGAGACCTGCTTCGGGCCGGTGATCACCGATGTGGTCGAGCTTGCCCCCGGGGACTACCCCTTGAGCCTGCGCTGGACCGGGCTTGATGCCACCCGCGAAGCCGACGCCATGCTGGGCATGATGCGCGCCGCCGACTTCGATGAGTTCCGCGCCGCGCTGAGAAACTTCATGGCCCCGGCCCAGAATTTTGTTTATGCCGACGTAGAGGGCAATATCGGCTACCTGGGCAACGGCCTTTTTCCCATCCGCAGCGATAGCCACCGGGAAGCGGGCAACGGTTTGCTGCCGGTGCCCGGCTGGACCGACGAGTACGCCTGGACCGGTTGGGTCCCCATGGAGGAGATCCCCTTCCTCTACAATCCCCCGTCGGGGCTCATCGTTACCGCCAACCACAAGGCGGTGGGTGACGATTATCCCTACTTTCTCTCCTATGAATGGGCTCACCCCAGCCGGGCGCTCTCCATCCAGCGGGAGTATGCCGGAAATGACCGGATCACCCTGGAAGATCTCCAGTCCGGGCAGGCCTGTTTCTATAACAGCCAGGCGGAAGAGATGGCGCCGCAGTTGGTGGAGATCCTGGGCCGGGCCCGCTTAAATGAGCTTGAAACCGAAGCCCTGGCTCTCTTGAAAGAATACGCGCAGGAGCCGGTGGATGACGCCGGTTCCGCCGGGGCTGCCGTCTACCACACTTTTTACGCTTACCTGGCCCATAATCTTTTTGAAGGGCAGGTTTCCGAAGAACTTCTCGAGCGCCTGATCGGCTGCTCCAACCTGACGCTGGACCGGCTGATCACCGCGGGCAGTTCGCGCTGGTACAGCGACCGCGATGCTCTTGTGGCGCAAAGCTTCGGCGATGCCGCGGCAGCTCTAAGCGACTTTCTGGGCAAGGATCCCTCCGCCTGGCAGTGGGGGGAGATCCACACGCTTACCTTTAACCACCACCTCGGTGCCCAAGTGAGCAAGCGTCTCTACGATCGCGGGCCTTTCCCGGTGGGCGGCAGCGGTAACACGCCGGGGGCGCTGGGCTACCGGCGCACCCTGGAGCTGCCCTTCGATGTTGCATCCGGCGCCCCCTGGCGCTACGTGGTGGACCTGTCCGATCACACCGCCTATGATATGCTCGCCATCGGCAACTCGGGGCATATCCGCAGCGAGCATTACTCCGATATGGCCGAGGACTGGTTGGAGATGCGCTATAAAAAACGGCTCTTCGACAGAGCCGAGATTGAAGCGCTCGACCGGGTGCTGACCCTGGAGCCGCGCCGCTAAGCAGGCGGGCAAATATCTTCGCCGGGTGGATTTAAGTTTTAAAGGCCCTTTCTTTGGTGACGGCAATCTCCCCCGGGGGAACCGCCGCTGAAGAAAGGCCTTTTTCGAACCGCGCTTATATATA
>JAAZIE010000359.1 GCA_012510305.1 Bacillota bacterium
ATGAACGGTTCCGCCTCCTTTTGTTCAATTTAACAGGCCCCATCTTAACAGGTCCCATCGCCCGGCCGTAAACGCTACCGGTCCACATGCACCGTCACCCGGTCCGGATCCAGGCCGAGCAGCGAGGCCAGCGACTGCTCGAGAGCTTTCAACCGCACCGGCTCCGCCGGGGCGGCAGCTTCCGGGGAACCTTCCTTCCCCGCTCCCTCCATCTTTACGGGGCTGATATTGACGGGCTTAACCGGCCTATCCTCTGCGGCGGCAGCCCTGACCCGGAGATCCACCTGCTCGGGCGCCCCGAAATTGTCACTTTCGCTCTCCTCGTCCAGAACGATGGCCGCTTCGGCAAGTTCCCATTTGCCCGTGGCGGCGATCTCATCTTCCATCAGCTTTGCAACTCTCTCACGGCATTGGCGCAGCACCTGCTGCCGGTAGATCGCCTCCACATCTTCCGCCTGTCCCGACGAATCCCCAAAAACCGCCGGTGGCTCCTGTTCGCCCATCACCGGCTCCAACCGGGGCGCTTTGCCCAGAAGTGCGCCGATGGTGCCCACAACCATCAAGACAACGATCAGCCCCGTCACCAGGCGGATATAACGGCGGTACTCCCCGCCCGGCAGCAGCATTTCCAGCAGCGCGTTCAAGAATATGATCACGACGAGGTTGCGCACCAGGTCGCCCACCACCGCCAGCATGAGATCACCCTCAGCGGAACATAATGGCAATATTGCCGGCTCCGACCAGCGCAGTGACGGCAAGGAAAAAAATTATGCCCACTGATGCCAACGCGGCCAGGACCAGAACCAGCGAATTACCCATCACGTTTATGCAGCTGCCCAGCTCGGACTCCCCCAAAGGCTCCACCAGGGCCGCGCTGAGCTTGTAGATAAGCGCTATCGCCGCCAGCTTCAGCAGGGGAAAGAGGATCAGCAGCAGCAGCAAAAATACACCGGACAGGTAGATGCTGTTCTTTAAAATAATCGACGCTCCCGCAACCGTTTCCACGGCATCGGAAAGGATCTTCCCCACCACGGGCACAAATGCGCCGGTCATATACTTGGCCGTTCTCAGCCCCACGGCATCGGCCACGGTTCCGGCGGCACCCTGCACCGTTAAAATTCCGATAAAAACAGTCATGCTGATGCCCAGCGTCCACATGCTCAGCTCCTTGAACAGGTCTGAGAGTTTGCCCACCTTGAAATGCGGCGAAAAGTGATCGGCCAGGCCCAGGACAGCGCTGAAAAAAACGAGCGGAAAGACCACTTTGCGGATCAGCATCCCAAAAAAATTGATCCCGAAGATGATCAGGGGATGAAACAGCGCCGAAGAAGCCAGGCTTCCCTGTGCTGCCAGCAGTGCAGTCAGCGCCGGCAGCGAGGCCAGGGAGAAGTCAACCATGCGGTCGATCGTTTCTCCGGCCAGGTTCAAAGCAGCGGTAAAACTGAACAGGCACAGTCCCACCAGGACCAAAAATACGATGCTGCGGGTCAAGGTGGCTACCTGGCTGCCTTCGAAAGCGCTTTCCAGGTTTTTGAGGAAAGCTGCCGCCACGGCCAGCAGAAGCAGCTGCCCCATCAATTTCAAGTTTAAAAGAACCTCTCCGAAAAAAAACCGGCCCATCCCGCTGAAAAAGGCGGCGGGATCAAACAGCTTTTCCCCCGATCGAATCCGCTCCAGCAGCCGCTCCGGGTTCAGCTCCAGGATGTAGCCGCGGGCCTCTTTCTCCAGCTCTCTCCAGTAGCGGTCAAAATAACTAAGATCGAGATCGCTTTGCATCTCCTCGACGAGGGGATCCATTACCGGAGCCGCCGCTGAAGGAGCCGGTGAAGCAAACAAAAATAAGGCCCCTAAAAACAGAAGCATAAAGAGCTTCAAAAGGCGATTCATTGAGGAATCATTCCCAGTACCGACTCCATGATCTCGATAATTACCGGCACCGCCATGACCAATATAATCACTTTCGCCGCCAGCTCCACCCGGGAGGCGATGCTGCCCTCTCCGGCATCCCGGCAAACCTGGGCTCCAAATTCCGCCAGGTAGGCGATCCCGATGACCCTGAGCAGCGTCTGCAGGTAAACCAGGTTGATCCCCGC
>JAAZIE010000360.1 GCA_012510305.1 Bacillota bacterium
ACCTTGGACCAGGCCAAGGAGATTGAAAACGCCCTGGCGGACCTTGCCCGCTCGCTGCTGCTGGGTTCTCTCCTGGCGGTGGCGGTGCTGCTGATCTTTTTGAGGAACTGGCGGACCATTCTGGTGATCGGCATAACCATCCCCATCGCCATCATCTCGGCCTTCGCCCTGCTCTACTTTGCCGGGCTCTCCGTTAACCTGATGACCCTGGGCGCACTGGCCCTTGCCGCAGGCATGCTCGTCGACAACTCCATCGTGGTCAGCGAAAATATTTATCGCCATATGCAGATGGGCGAAAAATCGCTCAAGGCGGCGGTGGCGGGAAGCAACGAGGTTTCCGGCGCCATCTTCGCTTCCACCCTGACCACGATCAGCGTCTTTTTCCCCGTGGTTTTCCTGAGCGGTTTGGCCGGGGAGCTGTTCAAGGATTTTTCGCTCACCGTAACCTGCGCCCTGCTGGCCTCTTTGCTGGTGGCGCTGACCCTGATCCCCATGCTGGCTTCGCGATTCCTGCGCAAGGGCACCGGGGATAAAAAGGCCTTCTCCGAAGGGCCTCGCCGCTACCAACGGCTGCTGCAGCGGGTGTTAAGGTATCCCTGGGCGGTCCTGGCTGCAGGAGCGGCGGCGGTAGTGCTGGGAGCAGTCTTTATCCCTTTCATGGGCTCCGACCTCTTCCCCACTCCCGAAGAGTCGGCCTTCTCGGTGGAGCTGATCCTGCCCCAGGGCACGCCGCTGGAGCAGACGGACCGCTGCACCGGGCAGCTGGAAGCAATTATTGATCAGCTCGCGGATGTGGATACTTTTACCGCGCAGATCGGCGAGCAGGATCTTTTTGGCATCGCCCTCGAATCCGGCAGCACCAACCGGTCGCGGATCAGGGTAACGGTGCCCCCGGAGAAAGCCGACGGCATGGATCAGATGATCAAACAGGTGAAAAAAGAGGCGGCGGCGGTGCTCCCTGAAGAGGCGGAGCTCGGTTTCAAGCGTGAGTCGATCATGGAGTCAACGGGACTGGGCATGGGGCTGGAGATCATGGTCCAGGGGCCGGATCAAAACCAGGTCATCGCGCTGTCCCGGCAGGTTGCGAAAAAAATGGAGAAGCTGCCCGGCCTGGCCGGTGTGCACAGCGCCTCGGAAGAAGCGATCCCCGAGGTGCATGTGCGGGTGGACCAGGGCAAAGCGCTGCGCCGGGGGGTCACCGCTTTCCAGGTGGGGATGATGCTTTACGAGGCCCTGGACGGCACCTCCGTGGCCCGCCTGGAGACAGAGGAAGGAATTTACGAGCTCATCTTGAGCTACCGCAAGGGCGACCTGAAGAACATCGCCGACCTGGAGAACCTGGGTTTCCACCCCGCCATGGGCTCCTCTTACCTGCGCCTGGGCGATATCGCCACGAACGAGCAATCGCTGGGTCCGCTGAGCATTTCACGGGAAAACAAGCAGACCCTGGGCCGGATCCAGGCCCAGCTGCAGGGGATCAGCTTGAGCGAGGCCAGCAGGATGGTCCGCGAGGTCGTCGACGAGATGGAGCTGCCCCCGGGATACAGGGTCACCGAGGCTACCGCAAGCCAGATGGCCGAAGTCTTTGATGATCTTTACCTGGTGCTCGTCGTGGCCATTTTTTTGGTTTACCTGGTCATGGCGGCCCAGTTTGAATCTTTCCTGCATCCCCTGATCATTATCAGCAGCCTGCCCCTGGCGCTATCCGGGGCGGTGCTCGGCCTGCTTCTTGCCGGTCACGGCCTGAGCATCCCGGCGATGATCGGCGGCGTGGTCCTGGTGGGAATCCTGGTGAACAGCGGCATTATCATGGTCGATTTTATCAACCAGCTGCGCCGCATTCACGGCCTTCCCCTGAAAGAGGCGATCATCGCCGGCGCCGCGGCAAGGTTGCGGCCCATCCTCATGACTACCCTGACCACCGTTTTGGGGCTCATCCCCCTGTCGCTGGGCCTGGGCCAGGGCAGCCAGCTGCAGGCGCCGATGGCGATCGCCGTTATCGGGGGGATGACCAGCGGCACCATCCTGCTGCTCGGCTTCATCCCGGCGCTCTACTACCTGATGAACCGCAAGGCGGAAGCGCGGGAGAAAACCCCGTAAAACAGCGGTGGAGGAGCTGATCTAGTGCTGCTGCCCGCCGCCCTGAACCTGCTCCAGCTCCAGGCTCACCTCTTCCCAGCGGCCGAGCAGCCGGGCCAGTCTTTTCTGCGCAGCGTTCAAATCCCGGTTGAGCGCTTGCAGGCGGTTATAATCACCGTACTGATCGGGATCGGAAAGTAGTTTTTCATGGTGCGCCACATCGGTCTCGGCGCAGCGGATCTCCTTTTCCAGGCCGGCCTGCTCTTCGCGC
>JAAZIE010000361.1 GCA_012510305.1 Bacillota bacterium
CGGCCAGCTTTAAGTCAGTTTGCATGTTGTGGTAACCGATCCAGAGCAGTTCCAGCCCCGGCCCGGTAAACTGGATCTTGCAGGCGGCGAGAAGGAGTTCGAGCAATATTTTTTCCTTTACCCTGGTCGGTGTGGCCGGGTCGTTCATCACCTTCAGAACTTTATTTCCGTCAAATTTAGCTTTGGCCTTTTTTGTTTTTCCCCCGCTCTTGCCCCGGTTTTCTTTTTGAAGCAGATCGAGCATCTGGACGAAACCGTGCAGGTTGAGGTCGATATAAAATTGGGGCTTCACCCCCGTTAGTGAGCTGACTGCAGAATAAAGTTGTTCACGGTCTTGCCCCCGTTCCAGCAGTTTGGCCACCGGACAGGTGGTATCTCCCAGTTTTACTTCGGTGGAGGGATCCAGCGCGGTAAGCCGGGCGCAGCGCTCCGGTACCAGGGTGACCGTCATGAGCACCTCCGTGGTGGCTTCTTTCCACCAACGCCCGATTAGAAGAAAATGGACCTGCTCTTTTTCTTTCTCAGGCAGCGGGTTTGCGGAAGGGCGTTTTACCCCGGGGGGAGTGGTTTCCGGCAGGGCGGCCCCCTCTTCCTCCAACGGCTCCGCGGTGTCGCCGGTGCTCTTTCCTTTCTCCTGCTGAAGCCCTTTTGGGCCCTCTTTCTTATCTTTGGCGCGAGGTGATATACGGCGGCTGTGCAAAAAGATTTCCCCTGTTTTGTTATTTTCCGGGGAGGAACGGCCCTTCATGGACTGTTGGGGAGGTTTTTCGCTGTTTTTGGCGGGGGCAGGGCCATACTGTTGAAAGCTGTGCGCGGCGGTAAAGCAGAATAGCAGGGAAAGCAGGCACAGTACGACTAAAGAACAAAGACGCTGCATCAGCCACACCTTCTTTTTGATTTGCACCGGCTTTAGCTTTCCACGGGACAATAAAAGCATACGGGCAGAAAATTGCAGCAAGATACGTTACATTTGCTATAATAAAACAGACAATAACCAGGGAGGCGGAACCAAAAATGTTCAAGTCGCTGATCAGCATCACGCGCACCCCGCCGCACCCCGGCAGGGAGAATATCGCCGCTGCGGTTCGCCGGGCGGTAACCCTGGCCGGGGGGCTGCCGGAAGCAGTCCGGCCCGGAGCGATGGTGCTGCTAAAGCCCAACCTCGTGGAGATCCCCTTCACCCGGGAAAGCGGGGCGGTGACACATCCCGAAGTCTGCCGGGCGGTGGCGGAGATGGTTCGGGAACGCGGCGCCCGCCCGGTTATCGCCGACGCCGCCGGGATAGGTTCGGATACCGAAGCGGTGATCTCCTTCATGGGCTATGACGGGCTGCGCCGCGACGGTTTCACGGTCCTGGACTTGAAAAAAGAAAGATCCTTGTGGGTGGATAATCCTGCTGCCGCGGTTCTGCCGCGGATAAGGGTCTACGAAGCGGCGCTTTCGGCGGACCTGATCATCAATTTACCGGTGATGAAAACGCACGATCAGACTGAAATAACGCTGAGCTTGAAAAACTTAAAAGGGCTCCTCGATGACTGCTCCAAAAAGGCGATGCACCGGCAGGATCTTTTTCACGGCATCCCGGAGCTCGCCGCCTTCCTCAAGCCCTCTTTTACCGTTCTCGACGGGATCTATGCCCAGGAGGGGGTCGGCCCGGTCTACGGTGATCCGGTGGAGATGGACCTCGTTCTGGCCGGCCGCGACATGGTTGCCCTCGATACCATCGCCGGCCTGATCATGGGCTACCGGCCCGGGGAGGTTCCCACAACGCGGCTGGCTGCCCGGGCGGGTCTAGGCACCGCCGATCCGGACAAGATCGAGGTTGCCGGCCTGCCCTGGGAGTCCGTGCGGCGCCGCTTCAAGCGCGCTTCTGAATCGGAAATTATAAAAGAGGCCCCTCCCGCTTCTCTGCGGATCGACGGCGGTACCTGCAGCGGCTGCCGGAACACGGTCATCTCGGTGTTGGTGGAGCTGAAAGCGCGGGGCCGGTGGGATCTTCTCGAGGACAGGGTTATTGTTACCGGCGGCCCGCCGGGGGGAGATCTGCCTGCAGAAGAGCTCCTGGTCGGCAACTGCGCCCGGCGGCATGATCACAACGATAAAAATTTTATCGCCGGCTGCCCCCCGGAGAACAGCTGGATTATCGGTGCTCTGCTGAAACTCGCCCGTTGAAAACATCAAAAATAACAATCATTTTTTGGTCGTTTCTTGCCGCTTTATTTTCGCGTTTAAGCGGTTGATCCGGTGCTGCAGCGCCGCCGGATGAGCGGGGCTGCTCGGGGGGATGCCGCGCCGGCCAAGCGTCTGTGAAAGTGCCCGGTTGCTCCAGTGGAGTGCTGTCAAAAAATCGCGGACTTGGTGCTCGTAGTACTTGGCCAGCTCGACAGAAGCCTCCGGACTGCCGCTTTTTCTGCGGGCCAGCTTTTGCCACAAGGTGACCGCTTCTGTCCACTCCCCCCGCTTTTTGTGGAGCAGGGCCAGTTGTGACAGCGCCGCCTGCTCCAGGTTCTTCCCCGCCGCGGCCTGGCGGTAATAGCGCGCCGCTTTTTCGACATCTCCGGCTTTGTGATGCAGCCTGCCCAGGGAGTAGCATTCCGCCGGGTGCGACGGCTTCTCCGAAGCGGTGACCGAAGCAACCCGGCCGAGCAGCACCGCCATGGAGAGGATATCGAAGACGTTGTGCTCGAACACCTTCAGCAGCCCGCCGGTGCCGCCGCGGCGAAGATAATCGAAGTAGACGGCGGGAATCTCCTCGCCGGGGATATCTCCGCGGCGCCGGAAGCCGAGCAGCGCCTCCTCCAGAAAACCGAGCCTGCGCGAGGGGAAGCGCTCTTTCCAGAGGCTGCGCGCACAGACGAGCAGGTCCAGGTGCTCGCGCGGCGCCGTTTGCGGCGCCCGCCGCAGCGTCTGGCGGGTCTGGATCAGGGGCAGGTCAAAAACTTTGCCGTTGAATGTAACCAGGCCGCGAAAAGGGGCGGCAAAAGAGGCAAAATGGTGCAGCATGGCCCCTTCTTCGGCGGGATGGCGCAAAAAATACTGCCGCAGGCGAAAAACCCCGCTCTCCCTCCAGCCCAGGCCGATCAAAAAAACCCAGGTGCCCGTACCCCCGGAAAGCCCGGTGGTTTCAATATCCAAAAATAGATAGCGCCCCGGGTCGATCGGCGGCAGGCTGCGGTCGCGCGCCGGCAGGGAGAGGTCGCTGCCGCGGCAATCCAGGCTTTCGGCAAGGGTAAAGGCGCCGTGCCGCCGGTCCAGGGGAAAGGTAAGCTCGCGCAGGTAGCAGCGCCCGGCGGCGGTCTGCTCCAGGCTCTCCTCCCCCGGGAAGAGAAAGGTTTCTTCTATTGGGGCTTTCTTTGGCCGCTCCGCCGCCGGAGGGGCCGGGGCAAGCTCTCCTGAACGGCGCAGCCTCTCCAGGCGGGAGCGGACTTTACCTTTCATCCAAAAGAACCTCCAGCAGCTGCCGCGCATATTTTTTGCCCTCGGCCCCGGCTCCGTCGTCGGCCCCGACACCGACGCAGGAGGGGCAGCCCTTCTCGCAGCGGCAGCCGTCGATCGCTTCCAGGGCCGCCTGGAAGAGCTCCCGGCAGATCCGGTAGAGCAGCTCGCTGTAGCCTACCCCGCCGGGAAAGTTGTCGTAGAGGTAGAGGGTCGGCCTTCCGGTAAAGGGCGCTTTCACCTGGCTCACCGCCCGCAGATCCCGGGGATCGCCCATGATAAAGAGCGCCGCGATTTGCGGAATCAGGTTGGCCAGGCCGGCCAGCCCCGCTTCGACGGCGGCCCGCTCCAGGCCCGCCGGCGCCTCCGGCGGAAAGGCAACCCAGAAAGCGGTGGTGTGCATCTCCGTTTCGGGCAGGTTAACCGGGCCGGTGCCCAGGTTTTCGTGCGTATGGAAGCGGATTTTCTTGAACATGGAGACCAGCGCATTGATCCGCACCTCGCCCCAGGCCCGCAGCACCTGCCGCTCCTGGGAGGCAAAGGTGTCGAGAACTTTCAGATCGACGGAAAGATTGGCGTCGGTAAAGTAGTTCACCTCGACGCGGCGCACGTAAGCCTTCTTCTCGGCAAAATCGAGTTTTTCCACCTGGTACTGCCGCCCGCCGTGCATGTAGATGGCCTCTTCATGGACCAGCATGGGCGCGCTGAAGCGGTCCACTTCGCCGATAACCTGCGGTTGCGGCGCGGTGGTGTCCACGATGACCACGTTCTCACGGGCGGCGCTGCGCAAAGAGATCTCCTCGGCCGGGTAGGCGTCTTCCATCCAGTGGTAGCGATCCCCCGAGCGGTAAAGGGTGCCCTCATCGGCGAGGAACTCCAGGATATCGGCCACCTCGGCCTCGCCGAAGCGCTCGTTTACGCTGAAAGGCAGCTCGAAGGCGGCGCAGCGCAGGTGATTGGTCAAAATAATCAGGTTGTCGGGATCGATCAGCGCCCGCTCGGGGGTGCGGCCGAAAAAATAGTCAGGATTGTTCACAATATACTGGTTCAGCGGGGCGCTGTTGGCCACAAGGATGCCCAGGGAGGCCCCGCTGCGCCTCCCCGCGCGCCCGGCCTGCTGCCAGGTGCTGGCGATGGTTCCGGGGTAACCGTTGATGATCGCGGCCTCCAGCTCCCCGATGTCGATGCCCAGCTCCAGGGCGTTGGTGCTGACCACCATCTTGACGGTGCCTTCGCGCAGTCCCGCTTCGATGGTGCGCCGCTCACGGGGCAGGTAGCCCCCGCGGTAACCGCGGATGCCGTCGTCCCGGCCGGGGATGCTTTTTTGCCCCTGCCGCAGGTAGGTCAGCAGCAGCTCCACCGCCAGGCGGCTGCGGGTAAAGACGATCGTCTGCACTTTCTCCCGGTAAAGCTCGCCGGCCAGGCTCCGCGTCTCCAGAAGCGAGCTGCGCCGGATGCCCAGCTCCCTATCGACCACGGGGGGATTGTAAAAGATAAAATCCTTACCCGCCCGGGGCGCCCCGCTTTGCTCGATCAGCGTCACCGGCTCCTCGATGAGGGCGCCGGCCAGCTCCGCCGGGTTGGCGATGGTGGCCGAGCAGAGGATGAAGGTGGGAGAGGCCCCGTAAAAGCGGCAGATCCGCTTCAGCCGCCGGATCACGTTGGCCACGTGGCTGCCAAAAACGCCGCGGTACTGGTGCATCTCGTCGATGACGATAAATTTCAAGTTCTGAAAAAGGCGCACCCACTTGGTATGGTGCGGCAGGATCCCCGTGTGCAGCATATCGGGGTTGGTGACCACGATATGGCCGCTTTGCCTGATCGCCTGGCGCAGCCCCGGGGCGGTGTCGCCGTCGTAGGTATGCGTCTGCAGATCGATCTGCATCCCCTTCACCAGCGCTTTCAGCTCGGCGACCTGGTCCTGCGAAAGCGCCTTCGTCGGGAACAGGTAAAGGGCGCGGCTTTGCCGATCTTTGAAGAACTCGTTGACCACGGGAAGGTTGTAGCAAAGGGTTTTACCCGAGGCGGTGGGCGTGACCACGGCCGCATTTTCCCCGCGGCCGGCGGCCCGGATCGCGGCGGCCTGGTGAGAATAAAGTTGCTCGATCCCCCCCCGCCGCAGCACTTCGGGGAGGCGCGGATCGAGCCCTTCGGGGAACTCTTCAAAAATGCCCTCCCCGGGCGGCAGCTTTTCCCAGCGGGTGACCCGGCGCATGAAGGCGGGATCCTCCCGCCACCGCGCCAGCAGCCCTTCCAAAGCGGACGTCAATATTTTTGAACCTCCCGCGGTTTCGTTAGTTACTATTTCGCTGCCGCGGCTAAAAACCCTACCGCCGGCAGGGCTGCCCGGGCAGGATAAATCATACAGCTCCGGGCTGTTTGACGGGCCGGCGGGTCTGCGCTAGGGCCTTTTTTTGATGAGGCCGGGGCGCTCCAGGTAGAGCAGCAGCATGGAGATATCCGCCGGGGTGACCCCCTCCACCCGGGCGGCCCGGCCCACGGTGTCGGGGCGAACCCGGGCCAGTTTTTGCCGCGCCTCGGCGGAAAGGTGCACCGCGCGCGCGTAATCGAAGTCTTCGGGGATCGCTTTTTCCCGGTGGCGCTCCGCCCTTTCCACCGCCCGCTGCTGCTTCTTGATGTAACCGCTGTACTTGACCTGGTTTTCCACTTCGTTCATGGTACCGGGCACCGGGGTGCGGGGCTGTTTTCCCTCAAGCTCCAGCAGGCGGCGGTAACTGACCTCGGGCCGGCGAAGCACCTCTTCCGCCGACAGGGGGTGCTGCAGCGGCGCCGAGCCCCAGGCGGCCAGCTGCCGGTCCAGCGCGCCGCCGGGCAGGTGGCGGGTCTCCCGCAGCCGCCGGCGCTCGCGATCGATAAAATCTTTTTTTTGCCGGTAGCGGTGATAGCGCTCTTCGCCGGCGAGGCCGATGCGGTAGCCGGTTTCGGTGAGCCTTAAGTCGGCGTTATCCTGCCGGAGCAGCAGGCGGTATTCGCTGCGCGAGGTGAAGATGCGGTAGGGCTCCTCCCTGCTTTGCGTGACCAGGTCGTCGATCATCACCCCGATATAGGCTTCGCTGCGCTTTAGAATAAGCGGTTTCCCGCCCCGGCTATTTTTGGCGGCGTTGATCCCGGCGATGAGCCCCTGGGCGGCGGCTTCCTCGTACCCGGTGGTTCCGTTGACCTGTCCGGCCAGGAAAAGGCCCTCCACGGGCCGGCTTTCCAGCGACGGCTTCAGCTGCCGGGGCGGCGCAAAATCGTACTCGATGGCGTAGGCCGGGCGGATCATCTCCACCCGCTCCAGGCCGGGGACGGTTTTCAAG
>JAAZIE010000042.1 GCA_012510305.1 Bacillota bacterium
GATCCGGACGGGCCACCATCGAATTGGGTTTGCCGGCGGGATTATCCTGGCCGAAGGGCACCAGGAAAATATTTTTAGCATTGAGGATCACAGCCAGGTTGCCGGCATTTAAACCGAGGGCATCGTTTGTTGAGATGGCCACAAGCACCGGTCTCCCGTTGCGCAGCTGGGCCTTGGCGGCCATGAGCACCGCACTGTCGCTGATGCCGCGGGCCAGCTTGGCCATGCTGTTTCCGCTGCAGGGGGCGATGAGAAGCAGATCCAGCAGCTTTTTGGGCCCGATGGGCTCCACATCGACCGGGGTCAGCCAGGGTTCACGCCCGGTAATGCGCATGATTTCGCGCCGCACTGCCGCGGCCGTGCCGAAGCGGGTATCGGTTTCCTGCACTGCCGGAGAAAGAATGGGATAAAGGTCTGCGCCGGAGCGGGCCATTTCTGCAAATTGCGGCAATACCGTGTCAATGGTGCAGTGCGAGCCCGTCAGCGCCACTCCGATCTGCTTACCTGTCAACAGGGTCATTTCCAGACTCCTTTCCTAGGTATTCTTCGTTTTGGCGGCTTCGGCGATCAGACGCCGGTAAACAAGGTTCAAAATTTGCCCGGCTGTCTCCGGGGCGACCAGCCCGGGCAGCCCGGGAAGCAGCTCTGCCTTCAGGCCCAGCCGGGAGGCGGCGGCAAAATCGGTGCCGCCCGGAGAAGAGGCCAGGTCCAAAATGATCGCCTTTCTTTTGACCCGCTGCAAAAATGACGCGGTCAAAAGGGGCGCCGGAACAGTGTTAAAAATAAAATCTGCGTCGGACGCGGCTGCTGCCGCGCTCTTCAGATCGCACGAGGCCAGCCCCATGGAGTAAGCCAGCGCCGCGCTTTCGCTGCGCCTCACCACCGCCGTTACCCCGGCGCCCAAACCTTTAAGCGCCCCGGCAAGCGCCCTGCCGCAGCGTCCCAGGCCAAAAAGGAGGACGTTGCTGCCGTGAAGGGTAACCCGGGATAGCTCCATCGCTTTCTGGATGGCACCCTCGGCGGTGGGAATGGCATTGAGCAAAGCCAGCTCTTCGTCCTCCATGGTGATAACGAGCACGGTTCGCCGGGCCAGCTTTTCCTGAAGCGATCCGTTCACGCTTCCGGTGAGCAGGATCACTCCGGGGGGGCTTTTTTTCAGGCAGGCGCACAGGTCCAACTCCCCTCCGCCCAAGGGAGCCCGGACGTACCCGCCGGCGGAAATCCCCGAAAGCGGGGCAATTAAAGCGGCAGCCTCCCGGAAGTCGCTTTCCGACGCTTTTTCCATCCCGGGAACCTGCTCGAAGCCGGCTGCTTTTATGCCCAGGCCTTCATTTTTCCAGCAGCGGTAGAGCTCCAGCTCCCGCCTGTTACCGCCGCAGATGATCATTTTGCGGTTGACTCCGGGCATGGGATCGCCTCCTTCACTGTCACTTTAATATATGTCCCCCTCTCCCCCGGGGTTAAAAAAAACCCGGGTAATAACCCGGGTTTCAGGTGAGTTTTGTTTTAAGGGTTGTTCAGTCGGACTGGTGCACTTCTACATCGTGGGCGCCGTGCTGCCGCAAAATAGAAGCGGTTTCTTCGATCTTGTCATCGCCGGCTTTCATGCTCACGAGAATACCGCCCTGCCGGACCTGCTCCTCGAAGAATTCGCCCCTCTCCTCGGGCAACCCCAGGTCGATCAAGCCCCCGGCGATGCCGCCGGTGACCATACCGGTGAGGGTGGCGGCGATGGGGCCCGCGGCGACGATGGGGCCGATCCCGGGAATGAGCAGTGCGCCCACTCCGGCCAGCAGCCCGGCAATACCCCCCACAGCTCCTCCGGCAAAGGTGCCTTCGCTTAAATCCTGTCCCCCGCCTGAACCATGGTCTGATTCATCCCTGGCCACCAGGGAGATCTCTTTTTCAAAACCATGGCTTTTCAGCTCCTGCAGGGCCGCTTCCGCCCGGCCGCGATCATTGAAAATGCCTACAACGACCTTGTTCATCGATCTGCCTCCTTGAGCACATTTTTACCAGTACCGCTATTGTCTCCCCGGCGGGGTAATCTTATGCTCCATGGGGCAGATGAACTATTTCTTTCCTATCTTGATAATGATGGTGTCGCCGCCGATTTTAACCAGGGCGGACCAGGGAATGGTAATTTCTTCACGGCCGCCGATGCCGAAAAAGCCGCTTTTACCGGGCAGCAGCAGCGCAATTAACTTGCCGCTGCTCTCGTCGATCAAGAGGTCGGCTTTTCCGGCCGGGCCCCAGAAGTTGCCTTCTTCGAAATCCACCAGTTCTTTGCGGGCCAGCTCGCTTAAACGCAATCTGCTCTCTCCTTTGCTACTTGATACCGGTATGGCCAAACCCGCCCCGGCCCCTTGTTGTTTCCGGCAGGGTTTCCGTGGGCAGCAGCTTCATCCGGGGTATGGGGCAAAGGATCATCTGGGCGATGCGATCCCCCCTGCTCACAGTAAATTTTACCGGGCCGAGATTGATCAAAATAACTTTGATTTCACCCCGGTAATCGGCATCAACCGTCCCCGGCGAGTTGAGCAGGCCGATGCCGTGGCGGGCGGCGAGTCCGCTGCGGGGGCGGATTTGCAGCTCGTATCCCTGGGGAACTGCTACCTGCAACCCCGTTGGAATGAGCTCCACCGTCCCCGGTTCGATAGCTGCGCTCTCACTCAAAGCAGCAAAGAGGTCCATCCCGGCTGCTCCCGCGCTCATGTACCGGGGCAGGGGCAGGCCGGCGGCATGGGGGAGCACTTTTACCGGCAGCTCGACGATCTTCTGTTTCATTTCATCAGCACCTTGTGTATAGCCGGAAAAGGAGTGTACCCGGCATTGATTTAGAAATATATACGCCGGAAGGAGCAGCTAATCCTGCCAGATCTGAATATCGACGCTGCCGCCCCAATTTGAAGCCCGGATCATCACCAGGTGATCGCTGTTGTTGCGAAACCTGAAATCAAGGGTGTCGGCAACGGTAGCATCCATGCCCCGGGGGACATAACCGATGGGCTGGCTGTGCGGGTAACGTTCAATTACTTCCAGGTTCGCCCGCAGGACGGCGTTGTACAGGGTTGTGGAAACCTGGCAGACCCCCCCGCCCAGGCCCGGGACAACGGTGGAGCCCACTATAACCGGGGCCGGGCGGTAGCCCCTTTCAGCCGTGCGCGGGCCGTTGACCGTGTTGAAAGAAAAGATCTCGCCGGGTAAAAGCAGGTAGTTGTTCAGCGAGGTGGTGGCCAGGATAATATTGGCCGCCCGGTTTCCCCCCCCGCCGATCCAGGTGCGGTAGGCGCCGATTTCTTTGCGGACAGCGCTGAAGTGAGCGGCCGTGATCTCCGGATCAAGCTCGATCAGCACCGGCAGAACGCTGCTGCGGGCGGGCGCTTCGAGCAGCCTTTCCCGGGTTAAGGGGATATCCAGCCGCCAACCGGGCGCCTCGGGGATGATTTCACCGCTTTGCGGGTCGATAAAAGCGCTGCGCGGCGGCTCGTTCAGCTCCTCAGCCAGTTCCTGGAGCAGGGCGCTGACTTCACGGTGTGAAAGCCCCCCCACAGCTGTCCCGTCCAGCTCGACGCCGCGGCTTACTTTTTCCTGGCAGGGCCGGGGCAGGGCGCAGCCTCCAACCGCCATCAGGGCTGCCGCAAGGCAGCAGAAGATCAGGGCATCCCGGAACCGTTTCCACAGCCCGGCGCTCATTTCCACCAGTCCGGATCGAGCAGCTCGCCCACGCTGACCGCGGAGAGCCCTTTTTCCCTGATATGGGGTAAAATTAACTGGAGCAGCTCTACCGTATCGGCAGTGGGATGCATCAGGATAATTTGCGCCGGGGCAAGGTTGGCGGTGATTTTGCGCTTCATCGCTTCCACCCCTGGTTTCTGCCAGTCCACGGTGTCCAGGGACCAGAGCACGGTGCGCATCCCCTGCCTGGAGACCAGTTCCAGGGTTAGCTCGTTATATTCGCCCTTGTGCGGCGTAAAATAGCGGGGGTAACAGCCTGCCGCTTCGAAGATGATCTCGTTGGTTTGGCGAAGAGACCTGGCGGCGCTGCGGGCGTCCAGCTCGGGAAATGTTTCGCTGTCGGAGTAGCCGTGGTTGCCCAGCTCATGGCCGGCAGCGGCGATTTTTTCCACCAGCGCCCCGTTTTTTTCAGCCCACCGCCCCACCAGGAAAAAGGTGGCCCGGGCCTGCTCTTTTTTTAAGACACGCAGCATCTCCGGCAGCTCTTCTTCACCCCAGGCCACGTTGATCATCAGGGCGACAGAGGGTTTTCGCGGATTGCCCTGCTCCGCCGGCAGGGCCGGGTAGTGATCCCAGCAGAGCGGCGGCGGCAGTTTGCAGTAGATCGGGCTGAGCTGCTCTTCGGGTTTTGCCTTCATGATCAGCCGCACGGTGGCCCCCCGGTCCAGTTCCACCCCGTTTAGCTCGGGGATGATCCGCTCTTTGCCCGGATCAACCTGCGCCGCCACGGCCTCGCGCCCTTCATGGGCGGCCATCTGCGAAACAAGCGCTTTTACTTCGTGCTCCAACAGGCCCTCCAGCGCCTTGCCCTGCAGGGTTACCCCGGCTTTAACGCCGTGGAAACGGCGCCTCAGGGGCTCGTTGAATTGAAAAACAAGCACCGCTGCCGCTCCCAGCAGGAGCAGGAGCAGCACGGCTCCTTTCCACCACTTGCCTTTAACACCGGTTGTGAACATGAGCCCGCTCCCCCTTTAGCGATTTTCACCGGTAGAAGCCTTACGCGCCTCTCCGCTTTTACTTTTGAGCAGCTCCGAAACGGTCACCGGACGGTAACCCTCTTTGCGCATATGGGCCAGTATTTCCGGCAGCGCCTCCGGCAGAGAGGGGGCCCCCACCCGGAAGAGAATAATGGCTCCATGATGCAGCCTATTTTTGATCCGCCGGTTCAATTCATCGGGGCCGATGAGGTAATCGTAGGATTCGATGGACCAGAGCACTGTCCGGCAGCGCTGCTGCCGGGCTGTTTCCAGAACAATACCGTTGTACAGGCCTCGGGGCGGCCGGAAAAGAGAGGGGCGGTACTCCAGGGTCTCTTTCGCCGCTGCATTGAAACCCTCCAATTCAGCTTTAATCTCTTTTTGGGAAAGGTGAAGCAATACCGCGTGGTTGAGGGTGTGGTTTCCGATTTCATGGCCCTGTTTCAGGATTCGCGCCGCCGCCCGGGGGTGTTTTTCCAGCCAGCTGCCGGTTAAAAAAAAGGATGCCGAAACATCCTCTTCTTTTAAGATTTCCAGCAGCTCGTTCAGGCCTTTGTCGCTCCAGCGGGTTTCAAAAGTCAGCGCGACCCGGTAAGGCCGGCCCGGCACAAAGTAGATCGGTTCCGGTGAAGCGGACCGCAGCTGCATCAGCGCACTTGTCACCGCCATCGCACCTAAAAGCATGATCAGGACAAGAGCTATCTTTTCAACCCGGCGCCAGGACTTGAGCATTAATTCGTGCCACTTTCACCCTCCACGGAATTTACTAGAGTCTATGCCCGGTCCTTTGCGC
>JAAZIE010000362.1 GCA_012510305.1 Bacillota bacterium
TGCCCATTCTGGTGTCGGTAGAATCAGAGACGGTATTGCTAAACTTGATAGTGAAAGCAAGCCGAAATTTACTGTTGGTCCAGACGGTAACCCCGACACCCTGTACTCTGCGCTAATTGCATTGCAAAGTGGTACTGGCGACTTGACCCAAGGCTTTGTTCAGGAGGGCGGTATAATCGAAGGATTGGGCAAGATCCGCGGCGGCCTCAAGGACCAAGTAGTGCCCGGCTTGGGGCAGGCGAAGGGCGCCATCGACAAGAAGATGGTCCCCGGCCTGACCAAAATCCTGGGCGATGTGAACAACGATATGATCCCCGGTTTGAGAGCGATGAAGGGAGCCATGGATAAGCAGATGGTTCCCGGCCTCGATATGCTCGGTGCGGGCTTGAGAGGCGGTATCGGCGAGGGGCTGCTCGCTGTTCGCGACGGGTTGAACGATGAGTTCAGCCCCGGCCTGGGCGAGATGCTCGACGGGTTCAACAAGACCGAAGCGGTCGAGGGCGAGTCGGGTGTTCTCGAAGGGCTCAACAAGATCAGCGACGGGCTGGCCAACCCCGAGTTCACGCCCAACCCGGGCGGCGATCCGGGCGTCAGCGACGGCCTGGGCCTGGTCATCGAAGGTATCCGCACCGATGTGCTCGGCGGTATCGGCGAGCTCAAGGGCGGTATCGTCGAGAAGATCATCCCCGGCCTCGACCAGATGAGCACCGGAATCAGCGGCGAGCTGCAGCCCGGCTTCACCAAGGTGAGCCTGCTGCTGCTGGTTATCTGGCTGGTTTCGCTGATCATCTTCCTCGTTGTGGGCTTCTTTATCGGACGCGCCAGGGCCGGCGCTTCTGCGGGCCGCAGCGCTTCTGCGTAAAAAACCTCGCAAGACCAACTTCAAAGATAACGGGGCCGCCTGAAAGGGCGGCCCCGATATTTTAAAGAGGCCTTCTTTTACAAAGGAGGGTGCGCGTTAAATCCCCCCCGGCCCCCCTTTTCCAAAGGGGGGGGAGGGAGGAGGTACCTTTTCCAAAGGGGGGGGAGGAGATTTTGACACCCACCGTGGTGCAAGAAGTGGCGCGAGATTTACCATAGTAACCCCCAGGGTAAACGCGGGCGAGGCATGCCTCGCCCCTACAATTTTGTACGATACCCCCGCGTTTAAATGGAGTCCCCCCTTTTACGGCCCCTGCCCCCGTCCCAAATGTAGGGGTCGGGCATGCCCGACCCAAACCCGGCTGCACCGGAGGCGTACATGTAACTTGCAGGGTAAACACGGGCGAGGCGAAGCGGCGCAAAATCCCGGTAAAGGTATAGGCTGCCAGATTGCGGTAAAAGATAGAGCATAAATCACGGCAAAGGGAAAAGGGATCAAACCGGCGGATGTCGAAATAATCTAGCACTGCAATAAGACTGGTAAAGGCGGGTTAATGGCATGCCAAAAGGTAAACTAACGAGAATTCGCTTGATCATGCGCATCGCGGTGCTCCTGCTGTGCGCCGCCGTGGTGACGGGGGTCTCGATTTATCTGTTCAAGCCCGATCTCTTTGCCCGGGCCGGGCAGGAGGCGGAGGAGACGGAAGAGCAGCCTCCGCCGGACGGGATCATCAAGCCCGATCTCGAGCCGCCGAAGCCGGAACCGAAGCCCCAGCTTGACGCGCCCGCTCCCGAGGAGGCGCCGGTGATCCCGGAGGAGGCGCCGCCGAAAAAACAGGCGGAGCCGGGAAAGGGGCTGATTAAGGTCGACGGCAACAACCTTTTTGCCCTGGTGACCAAGCAGACCACCCTGGGCCGCTACGCACCGGGGGATCTGCAGACGATCCCCGCCGGGTTCGTCCACCCCAGCCGGCGCGGCAGCAAACATTATCTGCGCCGCGAGCCCCTGGGGCACCTCAGGGATATGTGGGCGGCAGCGGATAAAGCGGGCGTGCAGCTCACGGTGACCTCGGCCTACCGCAGCTACGACACGCAGGTGAGCACTTTCAACTACTGGGTTGAACTGCGCGGTGAAGCGAAAGCGGTTACCTTCAGCGCCCGCCCGGGGCAGTCGGAGCACCAGCTGGGGACAACCATCGATTTCAACATCGACACGAACGCCGGCAAGAAACAGCATGACTGGCTGGCCAAAAATGCGCACAACTTCGGGTTTGCCATGAGCTACCCCAAGGGTGCCGAGAATATTACCGGGTACATCTACGAGCCCTGGCACTACCGCTATATCGGGGTGGCGGCGGCGAAAGAGTGGAAGGCTGCGGGCAAGCCGCTCTGCGTATTTTTAAAGACAAAACAGTAGGCGAAAGATTTTCTTTTACGGGGAGCGCTGTTCAGGGATCCTCTTCGCCGCAGGCGTACTCCGCCAGGCCCAGGTAGATTGCCCGGGCAATTTTTTTTCTGAAGGGCTTTCCCTGCAGCAGGGCGCGATCGTCGGGGTTGGTGATAAAGGCGATCTCCAGCAGGATCCCGGGCATCTCGGTTTCGTTGAGGATGAAAAAAGCGCTGCTCTCCTGCGGAGCCTGGTGCACCAGCTGGCCGGCTTTGGCATCGGCGCTGAAGAGCGGGTTCAGCGCGTCGTGGACGGTCCCGGCCAGGCGCTTGCTTTCCGGTTTGCCGGGAGCGTAGAAAGCGATGGGCCCCCTCACCGAGGGATCGTGGATCGAGTTGATATGCAGGCTGATGAAGAGGTGGGCCTGCGAGGTGTTGATCAGCTTGACCCGCCCCCGGATGTCGCGGCGGTGGCGGGCCATGCCCTCGTCGGGGCAGTGCTTGCTCAGCTCCTCGTCTTTTTCGCGGGTGATCATCACCCGGGCGCCGCCCTGCTCCAGCAGGCGGCGCAGCTGCAGCCCAATCTCCAGCACGATCTCTTTTTCCAGCAGGAGCGACTCGTGGTGAGCCCCCGAATCGATGCCCCCGTGGCCGGGGTCGAGGGCTATCGTCATCCCCTGCAGCGGTTTACCGTAGTAGAGCGAAACCATGGCCGCGGAGGGGGAGAGGGCCAGGGCGGCCAGCAGCAGCGCCAGCGCCGCCAGGGCCGGCCAGGTCAAGGGAGGAACCGTCATTACTCTTATCTTGCGCAGAAAGGCCATCTCCAGCTCCTTTTTCAGGCCCGGTTTTGGCGGTGCAGGGGCAAAGTGTACCCCGTTACCGGCGGGATACGCCGCCGGGCCGGCCGGTGGACCTCTTTAATCTATATGCGCCCCGGCGGCGCGATATTTAAACAGCGGCCGCCCTGGGCCCGGGAATTTGGCCCGGGGTAATAAAGGGATTGCCGGCGATAAACCGAATAGTTAACTGATAACATCTATGAGCAGGGGGCGGAATCATGATCACAGTGACTGAAAAAGCAGCGGACCGGTTAAAAGAGCTGATCAGCAGCGAAAACAAGGGAGAACTTGCCGTGCGCCTTTACCTGAAAGGCGTGGGGTGAGGCGGGCCCCGCCTGGGGCTGACTCTGGAAGAGTCAATCGAAACGGGAAACGATGAGGTGTTCGAGGCGGCCGGGCTCAAGTTTGTCTACGAAAAGGGCATCGCCATCTACGTGGAAAGAAAAGTGATCGATTACCACACCGGTTTCCTGCGCAAGGGGTTCTCGATCAAGGCGGCGGGTTCGAGATCCCGGGGCTGCTAGCCCCGGCAGGCTGAAAATACTGCGCCCCCCCTTACATGGGGGGGTCTAATTTTTGCTGCTTGATCGCGTTGAGGTTGTTGTTTATCTCGAGGTCGAAAGCGTCGTGCAGCACCCGCACGGCCAGCTCGCCGTACTTGGCCTCGATGATGCAGGAGAGGCGGATGTCGGAGGTGCTGATCATCTGGATGTTGATCCCCTCGTCGGCCAGAACCTGGAACATGCGCGCGGCCACGCCCGGGCGATTTTTTATCCCCAGGCCCACCGCCGACACCTTGACGATGCCGTCGTCGGTGGAAAGGGCCCGGGCGCCGATCTTGGGGATGACCTCGTTGACCAGGGCCGTGGTCGTGGACAGCTCGGCCTTGGGCACGGTGAAGGTAAAGTCGGTGTACCCGTCGATGCTCGCGTTTTGAATAATCATATCTACATTGATCCCCGCCTCCGCCAGCGGCGATAGAATCTGGTAAGCTATCCCGGGGCGGTCGGGAACCCGGATCACCGACATTTTGGCCTCGTTGTGGCTGATGATAATTCCGCTGATCACTGCGCTTTCCATATCTCTTTTATCCTCCTCCAGGATCCAGGTGCACTTGTCGCTGCCGAAAGAAGATTTTATCAGCAGGGGAACCTTGAACTTGCGGGCCAGCTCCACGGAGCGGATCTGCAGTATCTTTGCGCCCATGTCGGCCATCTCCAGCATCTCCCCGTAGCTGATCCGGCGCAGGTGGCGCGCCTGCGGGCAGATCGCCGGGTCGGCCGTGTAAACGCCGTCGACATCGCTGTGAATCTCGCAGCAGTGGGCCTGCAGCGCCGCGGCCAGGGCCACCGCCGAGGTGTCGGAGCCGCCGCGGCCCAGGGTGGTGATATCGCCGCCGGGGCTGACGCCCTGAAAGCCGGCCACCACCGGGACGATCTCCTGCTCCAGGGTTTTCTTGAGCTCGGCGGTGGAAAGCTTGATGATGTGCGCCCGCGTGTGCTGCCCGTCGGTTAAAAGCGGCAGCTGCAACCCCAGGTAGGAGCGGGCGGGGATATCGATATTTTGCAGGGCGATGGCCAGGAGGGCGGCGCTGGCCTGCTCCCCGGTGGCGAGAAGGGCGTCCAGCTCACGTTCCGGCTGCGCCGGGGTGATCTCGCCGGCCAGGTCCAGGAGGCGGTCGGTCTCACCGCCCATGGCCGAAACCACGACCGCGACGCGGTGGCCCTTTTGCCTGGCCTGGGCGACGATTTTGGCCACGCTGCGGATATGCTCCGCCGAAGCGAGCGAGCTGCCCCCGAATTTTTGGACGATCAGCGCCATCCGGATCAGGCTCCTTTTTAAGAAAAATCTTTGAATAGCTGCCCTGCTTTTTTTGCTTAACGGCTTTATTCTCTCATATGCGCGGCTGTGTGGCAAGGGTGTTTTGACCCCCGGGGTTCACCGGTTTGCGGGGCGGCCCGCCGGGCCCGGGCTTCCCCACCGGGAGCAAAAAAAAACCCTCCCCGGGGGAGGGGGAGGGCGATGCAGGGTTACAGATAAGGGTCCGCCGGCTAGGCCTTGAGCATCTCGACAAAGGCCTGCAGCCTGGTCTGAATGGTCCCGGCGGGCGCAAAGCTGTAGTTGTCGTCGATGAGGAGCATGGGATAGTCCGCTTCTTTCAGGTAATCCCTCAAGTCGGGATAATCGAACTTGTGGGGATCGCAGAAAGAGATGATATAGCCGACGAAGGCGTCGGCGTTGTATTCGCGGGCCCGCTGGAGCAGGTACTCAAAGCGCGCCGTGCCGGGGCCGCGGTCGGTGCGCGGGCACTGGAAATTGACAAAATAGTGATCTTTCAAGCCTTCGTTCAGATCTTCGTGCACGGCGATATCTTTCTCGAAGAGCCTGAAACCGATGCAGGTGTCGTCGGCGACCACATCGCCGCCGGCTTCTTCGATCATCTTGTAGAAGGCGATATTGTCCAGCAGGCTGCCCCAGACCAGGATGCGGGGGCGCGCCGGCCCCTCGGGGGCCCGCTTTTCCACTTCTTCCAGCGCCTCTTTCAGGAGCCGGTTGAAATCTTTTGGCGGCAGCCATCCGCCGGCCAAAAGCAGGCTGAGCATCTCGCTGCCCCGGAGCAGCGGGGGGTTCACCAGCCGGTGCCGGTAGAGTTGGCGGATGAGGGCGCGGTTGCTGTTGGCCAGCTCGATTTCACGGCGCAGCTTTTCGTCGGTGACTTTTTGCCCGGTAAACTGCTCCAGGCTTTCCTTGAAGAAGTCGAGTTCGCGTTTGAAGAAACGCTCCGACCAGGGGGTGACCTGGTGGGGGACGTTGAAGAGGCGCGAGTAGGAGAAGGGATGGTAGTAGGTCCAGATGCCGTAAAGGCGCTGGATCATATCGCAGCTGTGCGAGACAACGAGCCCGTCCATGAAATCGAGGCGCCCTTTCAGCCCCTGGGTAAAAACGTTGCGCACGTAGGTGCAGCCGTAGGGTTCCATGTAGGCGTCGGCTTCGGCGGTGGGTTCGCCGGGCCGGCCGGTAATGCGGTGGGGGATCGCCCCGGCGGCGCTGATAATTTCAGGCGGGGCAAAGCAGCAGAGGTAGCCGATGACCGGTTGGCCGCTTTCACGCCGCAGGTCGGCGGCCAGGGCTTCCGGTTGTGCGGCCATCGCCGCCGCGCGCTCCAACGCAGAAAGGTTTTGCATTCTTTGATCTCTCCTTACTGTAGAGTATAGCCCGGGTGATCTCTGCGGCCGGCTCGGCTCAACTGCCGGGTTTGCTTCTGCCGGCCAGGGTTTCCATGAAGGCGTGGACCCGGGTCTTGATCTGGGCGTCGGACCAGAGACGGGGGTCGGCCATATCGCTTTCAAAAATCAAGGAGGGGACTCCGATCTTCGCCAGCCGGTTCCGCGTATGAACCTCGCCGAAGGAGACGGCGCGGCAGGAGCGGGTCAGGTGCATCACCGCCCCGTCAAGGTGGTAGTCCTCCACCGCCTCGTCGAGCATGTCGCTGCCGACAAATCCGCCGAAGACGGCGGGGTTGCAGAGCTCGGGCATGGCCTCGGTGCCGTAATCGTGCATCTTCACCGCCCGCACCCAGGCCCGTTCCACGATCGCTTCCAGCGGATCCTCCAGGTCCACTTCAAACCAATCGCCCACGTTGTAGGTTGATTCCAGGGCAAAGACCGCCCCGAAGGACTCCAGGTAGTTGA
The DNA here is from genome assembly GCA_012510305.1 of Bacillota bacterium. Classification (GTDB taxonomy): domain Bacteria; phylum Bacillota; class Dethiobacteria; order DTU022; family DTU022; genus JAAZPQ01. The sequence continues at coordinate 6,779 of JAAZIE010000362.1, forward strand.
AAAAGCCGAGGTTGAACCAGGGCGGCAGCCCGAACCAGATGAGGCGGTATTTTTCTTCTTCGACGATGCCCACTTTTCGCTCCACGCGGTCCTTCACTTCCAGGTACATCTCCCGGTAAAAATCGACCGCTTCTTCTTCGCCCACCATGTACATCTGCGGAATGATCGCCGAAAAATAGTCGGTGGAGCCCATGGGGCAGGGGACCGCTTTGCGCAGGTAGAGGGTGTCCCGCCAGTAGGCCAGGGCTTCGTGCGAGAGGGCCATGATCGAGCGCAGCAGGTCGGTGTCCAGTTTTTTGCCGGTGTGGTGCTCCAAAAATTCAACCTGGCCGTGCAGGTCTTCGCGTATCAGGGCCTTGTAATGGGCGGCGATGCGGGGATCGTGCGGATCCACGTCCCACGGCGGGGCCAGGGGGTCGCTGCTGTAGACAGGAACGTCCACGAAGCGGGTGGCGATGGCCTGGAACCACTTGTAGCGCGGTTCGCAGAGAAAGCCCGAGCCCAGGAGCATGGTGGGGTTGCCCATCCCGCCGGGCATGGGCGACTCCTCGGGCGGTTCTCCCGATTCGATCCAGCGCTTGCAGTAACCCATGGTGTTGGTTACATAAGTGCAGAGCTCGGGGGAATAGCCGTCCCCCTCGGCTGTTTTGATAAAGTCGGGGGCGACGAGGCGGCTGGCGCAGAGGGTGCCGAAATTTTCGGGCCATTCCCAGAGCAGGTCAAAAGCCTTCAGCAGCTCGGGCGGCACCCCCACCATGCACCAGGCCAGCGGCTCGTTGCTGAAGCGCCTCTCGAACATGCGCATAAAAAAGCGCGGCAGCATATCTTTCATCTTGCGGGTGGTCTCCAGGTGGCGTTTGGCACGCTTCATTTCACTGGAGGACATAAGCTGGACCTCCTTTATGTTTAGCAGAAATTTCGATACATTAGGAATATTCGCCTTGAAGTGGCTTGATTCCTGCCGCGGAGCCCTATATTTACAGATCGGCGGCCCGGCCTTCTTCGAGGAAATACTGTTGACAGCAACTACCAAAGGTGATAGCGTAAGCTCAACATTGCCGCAGAAATGGGAAGGGAAGAAGGATAAATTGAAAAGACTGAGATTGGGGCTTCCGGCGGGCAGCCTGCAGGAATCAGCCCTGGAGATCTTTAAAAAGGCGGGCTACAACATCAGCATCGGCGATCGTTCGTACTATCCGTACATCGACGATGAAGAGATCGAATGCGTGCTCATCCGCGCCCAGGAGATCCCCAAGTATGTTGCCGACGAGGTGCTCGATGTGGGCCTCACCGGCAAGGATTGGATCGTGGAGACGGGGGTGCAGGTGGAAGAGGTTGCCGAGCTGGCTTTTTCCAAGCGGGGGCTGCGGCCGGTGCGCCTGGTTCTGGCGGTGCCCCGCGATTCCGATATTCGCTCTGTTGCCGACCTGGAGGGCCGGCGCATCGCCACCGAGCTGGTGGAGACGACCGGGGGCTACCTGGAGAGCAAGGGGGTTAACGCCACCGTGCTCTTTTCCTGGGGGGCCACCGAGGTGAAGCCTCCCCTGCTGGCCGATGCCATCGCCGAGCTCACCGAAACAGGCCGCTCGCTGAAGGCGAACAACCTGCGCGAAATTGAAACCATCCTGGTTTCCACCCCGCGGATGATCATGAACCGGGCCAGCGGGAGCGATCCCTGGAAAAAGAAAAAAGTGGAGCACATGGTGACCCTGCTCAGGGGGGCGCTGCTGGCGGAGCAGAAGGTGATGCTGAAGATGAACGTTCACCGCGATGATTTGGCCGGGGTTGTCTCCAAGCTGCCCGCCCTGCGCAAACCCACCGTTTCCACCCTCAGCGAAGATCACTGGGTGGCGGTGGAGAGCGTGGTTGAAGAGAAGGCCGTCCGCGATCTGATCTATGAGCTGAAAAAGGTGGGCGCCGAAGGTATCGTGGAGTTTCCTTTAAACAAAATTGTTCCTTGAGGGCGTCTTGGGCCCGGGAGGGTCTTGCAAAAAGGTCTAACCGGGGTATTTTCTACAAGTTGACGGTGCCGGGGATCGTGTTATACTTGTGAAGGTGGTTCCTTGAGAAGATTAAGAGTAGAAAAGGGGTTCTTAAATGAGCACTTCGGAAGAGCAAAAGGGGACAGGCTTTTTTTCCAAACCGCAGAATATTATCCTGTTGGTTTTGGCCCTGGTCATCCTGGGGGCTGCGGCGGTGATCGTGTCGATGCAGATTGACCCCACGGTGGCGGTAGTGAACGGCAAGAGGATCAAGCGCAGCGAACTCTATGCGGTGATGTACACGCAGGTAGGCAAAGAGGCCCTCGAATCACTTGTGGACACGCAGCTGATCTTGCAGGAGGGCGAAAAACGCGGGATCAAGGTGGGCAATAAAGAGATCGATGAAGAGATCGACAGCATTATCGAGGAGCATTACGGGGGAGACAGGGAGCAGTTTGAATCCATCCTGGAGCTGCAGAATTTTTCTCTCGATGAACTCCGCGATAGAATGCGCCTTGATCTGACGTTGGAACAGATTATCGAAGATGATCTGAAGATCGGCGATAAAGAGGCCCGCGAATACTTCAAGGAGAACCGGGAGCTCTTTAATGTTCAAGAAGAGGTTAAAGCGCGGCATATCCTCGTGGAAACAAAGAAGGAAGCCCTCGATGTGATCGCGCGGCTGGAAAAGGGCGAGGATTTTGCCGAGCTGGCCGGCGAGCTCTCCATGGATCCGGGATCGAAGGAGCAGGGCGGCGACCTGGGCTTTTTCCCCAGAAAGGTCATGGCCGAGGAATTTGAAAAGGTGGCCTTCGACCAGAAAAAGGGCGAAATAAGCGCCCCGGTAAAGACCAGCCACGGTTATCATGTTATCGAAACCCTGGACCACAAAAAGGCCCGGAAGGTCACCTTTGACGAAGTCGCCGACGACGTCAATGAAAAAATAAAGGCGGACCGGGCACCGCTTTTGATCCAGGAGCTACTGGAGCGGCTAAAAAGCGAAGCCGTCATCGACATCCGCGACTAAGAAACACAGCCAAAAAAGGTGACAGGGGGACGTACCTCCTGTCACCTTTTTCTTTTGCCTCGCCCCTACGATTTTGTACGATAGCCCCGCGGTTAAATGAAGGACTCCAATTTTACTGCCCATGCCCCCGCACCGGATGTAGGGGTCGGGCATGCCCGACCCAACCCCGGCTGCACCGGAGGCGTACATATAACATGCAGGGTAAACCCGGGCGGGGGCCTGCTTAAATCCCCCCCGGCCCCCCTTTAGCAAAGGGGGGAGAATAGGTGACAGGGGGACGTACCTACTGTCACCTTTTTGCCTGCCCAGGACGGCGCGGGGCGTGGTTAAATCCCCCCTGGCCCCCCTTTAGCAAAGGGGGGGAATAAGGAGCCTTGGGGCAAAGGGTAACACAAATGTATAAATGAAACATGTGGGTTAA
>JAAZIE010000363.1 GCA_012510305.1 Bacillota bacterium
CATAAATACAATATCAGCTCGATTAGAATTTGCATGAGCGGCGCTGCGCCGCTCCCCATCGAGGTGAGGCGGCAGTTTGAAGAAAACACCGGCGGCAAGCTGGTTGAGGGATACGGGCTTTCGGAGGCATCCCCGTTAACGCACTGCAACCCCATCTATGGAAAGAGCATCGCCGGGAGCATCGGGCTGCCCGTTCCGGATACGGATGCCAAAATCATGGATATCGAAACAGGCGAAAATGAGATGCCCTTGGGCGAAGCCGGTGAGCTGTGCGTCCGGGGCCCGCAGGTGATGGTGGGCTATCATAACATGCCCGATGAAACCGCCGACAGTTTGCGCGAGGGCTGGCTCTATACCGGTGATATCGCCAGGATGGACGAAGAGGGTTATACATACATCGTGGACCGGAAAAAAGATATGATTATTGCCGGCGGCTTCAACATCTATCCGCGGGATATCGAGGAGGTCCTTTTTACCCACCCGAAAATTGTAGAAGCTGCCGTGGCCGGGTACACCGATCCCTACCGCGGAGAGACCCTCAAGGCGTACATCGTGTGCAAGGAAGGCGATGAGCTTACCGAAGAAGAGGTAATCAGTTTTTGCAAAGCCAACCTGGCTGCGTACAAGGTCCCCAAGATGGTTGAATTCCGCAAAGAGCTGCCGAAAAGCATGGTCGGTAAAGTTCTGCGCCGTATTCTAAGGGAAGAGGAAGAGAAAAAAGCGGCCGCACGGGCGGAAGGATAACCGCTGCGGCGCGGTGGAGGTAAAGGGCTGCCTTCCGGGGGCAGTCCTTTACCAATTGCCGCTCTTAATGAGATAACTTTAGCGCTATTTTGAATGACGGAAACGCCGGCATGAGCTTTCTTACAGCAACATGGAAAGATGATCAAGCAGGGAGGGTTTTTATGCGAACCAGGATAACGGAGCTGTTTGAGATTGAATACCCCGTTATATGCGGGGGGATGTTATGGCTGGCAACCCCCGAACTATGCGCTGCTATTTCCAACGCCGGCGGCTTGGGTAACATTACCGCCTGTAATTACAATAGCGGTGAAGAACTGAGAGCGGCTATACAGAGGGCCCGTCAGCTCACGGGAAAACCCTTCGGTGTCAACATATCGCTTTTTCCCTCGATGCGTCTTACAGAAGAGGTGTTTGATGATTTTTTTAGGGTATGTGCCGAGGAGAGGGTAAAAGCGATCGAGGTATCCGGTCGACCGGCGGTCAAGTACCTCCAGATGTGCCGGCAAGCCGGCATCAAGATGATGCACAAGGTAGGTGCCGTAAGGCATGCCCTGAACATTGAACGGCTGGGTTACGATGCCGTTATCTCCCTCGGTTTTGAAGCGGGCGGCCATCCTTTGAGCGATGATGTTGCTGCCATGGTTTTATTGCCCCGTATTGTTGAAAGCGTTAAAATACCGGTTATCTCCGCCGGAGGTATCGTTGACGGGCGCGGACTGGCTGCAGCTTTAACCCTGGGGGCGGAAGGGGTGCTTATGGGGACCAGGTTTATTGCCACCAGGGAATGCCGGGTCCATTCCCGTATTCGCGAGGAGCTGGTCAAACGGGAAGAGCATGAGACAGCGCTGGTCTGTAAAAGCATAAATCTTCAGGGGCGGGCGTTAAAAAATGAGCTTGCCCTTCAAATCCTCGAACTGGAGGAAAAAGGAATTGAGCTGGCGGACCTTGTTTCCCTGATGTCGGGGCAGCGTTCCCTGAAGGCCTGGCAGACAGGCGATGTGGAGAGCGCCCCCCTGATGGTTGGCCAGTCGGTGGGACTGATCAAAGAAACAGTAACCTGCCGGGAGCTGCTCCAGTCCATGGTTAAAGATGCCCGTGAAATTTTGGAGAAAAACCTGGCCCGTTTTGAGGGTTAACCGTTGGCTTCTGAAAGGGGTTATTAAGGAACCGGGCCACTTATTCGCCCAGGTAAGCTTTGCGAACCTGATCGTCTTGCAAGAGCGCTTCAGCTGAATCTTCCAGAATGATCCGGCCGGTCTCCATGACATAGCCGCGGTGGGCGGTCCGCAGGGCCACCTGGGCATTTTGCTCCACCAGCAAAATGGTAGTTCCCTGGCGGTTTACTTCTTTGATGATCTCAAATATCCCCAGGACTACCAAAGGCGCCAATCCCATGGAGGGTTCATCCAAGAGCAGCAGGTCCGGCTGGGACATGAGGGCGCGTCCCATGGCGAGCATCTGCTGCTCGCCGCCGCTAAGTGTCCCCGCCGTCTGTTTCTGCCGTTGGGCCAGCTGGGGGAACGTTTCCATGACCATGGCGTAATCCTTTTCAATGCCGGGCTTGTCTTTGCGGATGTACGCGCCCATCTCCAGGTTTTCTTTGACGCTGAGGCGGGGGAATACATTTCTCCCTTCAGGGACATGCGAAAGGTCCATCTCGACGATCTTGTGGGGAGCCATCTTGGAGATCTCCTCGCTGCGAAAGTAGATCTTTCCCCCGGTGGGCCTGAGCAAACCGGAGATAGTTTTTAAAGTTGTCGTTTTGCCCACACCGTTGGAGCCGATGAGGGTGACGATCTCGCCCTCGCTTACAGAGAGAGAGACCTGCTTTAAAACTTTGATGCTGCCGTAACCTGCAGAGACGTTTTCTACCCTGAGCAACTAATTATCCCCCTTCAAAAAGACTCAAATTTAAGCGCTTTCGCCCAGGTAGGCCCTGATCACCTCTTCATCTCCCTGGATCTCTGCGGGGGTGCCCTCGGCAATCTTTTTGCCGTAATTCAAGACGGCAACCCGCTCGGAGATGCCCATTACCACTTTCATGTCGTGCTCAATCAAAAGGATCGTTTTATTCATCTCATCGCGTATTTGCCGGATCAGCTCGATCAAAGCGGCGGTTTCCTGGGGGTTCATCCCCGCAGCGGGCTCATCCAGCAGCAGCAGGGCCGGGTCGGCGGCCAGGGCACGCGCTATCTCCAACCGCCGCTGCTCACCGTAGGAGAGGTTGGAGGCGTAGTCGTCTTTTTTCTCCTCCAGGCCAACAAACCCGAGCATGCTCAAAGCGATCTTTACAGCCCGGGCCTCCTCTTTCTTTACGCCCGGTGTCTTGATGATTGCTCCTAAGAGTCCTGCCCTGGTCCGGCAGTGCTGCCCGATGAGGACATTGTCCAGCACGCTCATCTGCCCGAA
>JAAZIE010000364.1 GCA_012510305.1 Bacillota bacterium
CCGCGCATCGCCGCCGTTAGAAATGAAAGAAGGATCAGCGCCGCCCAGAGGTATCCGATCAAGTTACCACCCCTCCTGCAGCAAAAGAATGATCACGTGCCGGAGGTAATCTGAATATTCCTTACGCTGCACCGCGTGGTTGGCGCAGAGATCAACCCTTCCCAGAAATCGTTTGCCCAGGTAAAACTCCACCTCGCCCAGCTTCTCCCCTTTTTTAAGGGGCGCTTTGATCCTGTTTTGGAGGACGATCCGGTAGCGCAGGGCCTCTTTTTCACACGGGCGCAGCGGGTAGTAAAGCGCATCGTCCAAGGCCAGCTCTACCCGCTGCCTGCCCCCGGCCACTTCCGCGGTGCAGAGGACCCGGTGGGAAGCTAATATTTTTTGCCTGCGGTAGCGCTTAAATCCGTAGTCGAGCAGTATAACGGTGTCTTCCCACATCCCGGGGGCGTTTAAAACCACGCAGACAAGTTGCCACCGTTTTCGCGTAGCTGAACCGACAAAGCAGCGGCCCGCCTTCTCGGTCCAGCCCGTCTTGACCCCGTCGCCCCCGGGATAGGATTCCAGCAGCTTGTTCTGATTGCTCAAGATCCGGTCCCAGGAACGCCCGGGCCAGGAGATGGAGCATACCGGTGTGGTGATAATTTCGCGGAAACGCCTGTTTTCCAGGGCGGCACAGGTGATCAGCCCCAGGTCATGGGCGGTGCTGTAGTGATCATCGTCAGGCAGGCCGTGGGGATTGTTAAAATGGGTGTTTTTTGCTCCCAGGGACTGCGCTCTTTCGTTCATCAGCGCCACAAATTTTTTCTCCGATCCCCCGATATGTTCGGCGATGGCCACGGCGGCATCGTTGCCCGAGCAGAGCATGAGCCCGTAGAGCAGCTCTCCCAGTGTTTTTTTCTCGCCCCTCTCAAGCCAAATCGAAGAGCCCCCTGTCTCCGCCGCCGCCCGCCCGGTAACAACCCGATCTTCTTCGTGACCCCTTTCCAGGGCCAGCAGCGCGGTCATGATCTTTGTCGTCGAGGCGATGGGGCGGCGCCGGTGCGCGTTCTTTTTCCATAGAATCCTTTTGCTATCGCGATCCATCAAAACTGCCGATCGGGCGCTTACGGCAGGCTCTTCCGCCGCCCCTGCAGGCAGGCAAAATAGGATCGTCAAAAGGTAGACTCCAATCAGAACAGCCCGCCGCGTTTTTTGCATGCTTTCGCTCCCGAGAATAAGGATTAAGCGATATCGTTTATCATTATTCGTACGGGCCGTTATTTATGTTTTCAGTTGTCCCCGGCGGTGGGTTTAACGGTAACGGCTGCTCTCCGTTTCCTCCGCCCCGCGGCGGCGATATTCACCGCGCCGGTCAAAAAGATCCTGAATCTGTTCCACCAGCTGGGGCGCCAGGTCGATGAGGCGATCAAGCATGGCGTGGCGATCCACCGGCAGTAGACGGACCTGCCCCTGGCCCGCTACCAGAAAAGCGACCGGCTGGACCATGACCCCGCCGCCGCTGCCCCCTCCAAAGGGAAGCCCGGCGGAGCTGCTGCCGCGTTCACCCCTTTCGAGCTGATGCTCAAACTCGGTGCCTCCGGCGGC
>JAAZIE010000365.1 GCA_012510305.1 Bacillota bacterium
CTGCTCAGCTCACTACCGATAAGGCAGCCGAAATCCAAAACCTTTTTACCAAAGGTGAAATTAATGTGTTGAGCTGTTCGACTACTTTTGAGTTGGGTGTCGATGTAGGAGAGCTCGAAACTGTATTCATGCGTAATGTTCCACCGACTGCGGCTAACTATATCCAGAGAGCCGGCCGCGCCGGCCGAAGAACAAGTTCAGCAGCTTTCGTTCTGACCTTTGCGCAACGTCGCTCACACGATTTTGCCCATTACATGGACCCTTTGCAAATAATCAGTGGAGAAATCAGGCCTCCCTATATTGAAATTTCTAATGATAAGATTGTTAGGCGGCACATGTACGCGGTGGCCTTGGCGCGGTTCTGGTCTGAGCATCCTCAGTACTTTGGTCAAGTAAAGAAATTTTTCCTTTCCCCCGGGCGGACCGCCACTCAGGAACTGGAAGCCTATTTAGGGGAAAAACCACCCGAATTGGAAGGCAGCCTTAAAAGAATCATTCCCGAGAATATGTGGACTAAACTGGGAGTAGAAAATTGGCGGTGGGTGCCCGGTCTTTTGGATAAAAACAATGGCGTGTTAAAGATAGCAGAAGCAATGCTGTTTGACGATTTAAACGAACTAAAGAAAGTAGAAAAAGAATGTAGTGATAGTAAAAACCATAGTCGAGCTGGTGCAGTCCGGAGGACCATCAATACCATTCAACAGCGTTACCTTCTCGACTTCCTTTCCCAGCGAAATGTTATCCCCAAATATGGCTTTCCCGTTGATGTGGTGGGATTGCAAATTTATCACCATGGTGAGGATGCTAAGGGGTTGGAGCTAGATCGTGATTTGAAAATTGCCCTATCAGAGTATGCACCTACCAGCCAAGTTGTCGCCGGCGGGAAATTATGGACCAGCTGTTATATAAAAAAACTGCCCGATCGGGAACCGTTGAAGTACTGCTACGCTATCTGCAGTCATTGCGGTCTTTACCGAAGCGAACTAGAGGAGAAAGAAATAGATTTGGATATCTGTCTCTGCGGAAGAAATGTGGGGCGCCATAAAGGTGTTTTTATAACTCCCAACTTCGGGTTTGTAGCTGGCAAACCTGAAAAACCGAAAATGTCTAGGCCTGAAAAAACCTATTCAACAAGGAAATATTTTGCTCATGGGGGGGCTATAGAGAAGGAACTAACGCTACATTTAAACTCAACTTTAAAGCTTCAAGCAGGTGGTGACGGCAAGCTGGCAGTAATCAACAATGCCGGGGTAAGGGGTTATAAAGTCTGCCAGTCCTGCGGCTATGCAGAGATTTTTGATGGTGGACTTCTGGTTGAACATAAAACGCCCTGGGACAAAGATTGCCGGGGACGCTACGAGCGCTATTCGCTGGGCTACGAATTTAACACCGATGTTTTTCAGATACAGTTGCCCGATTATTCCGAACACAGGGAGGGTTTTTGGGTGTCGTTATTATACGGCCTTTTGGAGGGGACTTGTGTAGCGCTGGATATTGATCGGCAGGATATTGA
>JAAZIE010000366.1 GCA_012510305.1 Bacillota bacterium
ATAGTATATTCTTGATAGGGCTTTTAATCCCTTCTTTTGGTGAAACTAAAGCGGAACAGCCCGGTGAGCGCTGCCCGGGATACTTATTACGAAAAACCCGGTAAGCGAGCCCCTAAACGCGCTAGCAGATATGGGCCACCTCTATCCCGGACTCATCGAAAAGCTTGGTCACGCCGGCGACATCATCTGAATCAAGACGAAGAATCAGGTAAACGCGGTCGTCGGAGAAACGCTGAACGATGGTGGAAACAATGTTGATGCCCGCTGCGCCCACCACTTTAGATATATTTTCCAAAACCCCGATCTGGTCCTGCACCAGCAGGGTGACCCGCAGGCTGGGATGGTTCAGCCCCAGCACATCAATAAAGGCCTTGAAAATATCACTTTCCGTAATAATACCCACCAGCTTGCCACCATCCAGCACCGGCAGCGTGCTGATCTGTTTTTCTTGCATGATCAGCGCCGCTTCCTCCAGGATCGTATCCGGAGAAACAGTAAAGATCTTTTTGGTCATAATATCCTTGATCTTTATTTTTGGAAAAAGGTAGTTGATTTCCCACACCGAAAGGCTGGTAGCTGCAGAAGGTGAGGCTTTCATCAGGTCCTGCTCTGTAACCAAGCCGGCGATCTTTCCCTTGGAGATTACGGGGAGCCGCCGGATAGAGTGTTCTTTCAACAGCCTCAGCGCTTCTCCGAGATGATCTTCGGGCGATACGGTCACCGCGCCTGGAGTCATATAATCTCGCACAAACATTGCTTATCCCCCCATATAAGTTATGGTACCCCAATTATATTTTATTTTCTGCTGAAATAGGATAAATCCTCTATCTTTTCTCGAATGATCACCTGTCTGAGAGCGGTATCGGCATCCGGGCGGCTTGCGAGGGCAACAAAGCCCCCGGGTGGGTATGGTATAATTCCCCTAAGCTAAGAAAAGGAGAGGAGAGCATGCGACGGATATCCAAAAAGATTGGGTTGATCCTGCTCGTGGCGGTAGGGATTATGGTGCTCTTTCTTTCAGGACTGGCGCTATATTTGAGCCGGATCCGGGTTGCCGATATCAAAAAGCAGGCCGAGCATATCGGCGTGCTGCATACCCTGTACGACAAATTATACGTTCCCGTGGAGGAGCAGAAGTTTGTCAACTTCGACCTGGCGGACAACAGTCTCCGGTTAAACGAGATCCAGCTTTTGGCTACTCATAACAGCTACAAAAAAATGGGTTCAGCGATCCCCAAATTTCTGGTTGGGCTGGTGGACCGGGCGGAAGCAAAAGCGATGAAATACGAGTACAACAGCCTTACCGATCAGCTAAACCATGGCGTCAGGAGTTTTGAGCTGGACCTGCGCTGCCGCGCGGGCGATCTTGAAGTGATCCATGCCCCGCTGGCGGACAACAGCAGCACCTGCCCCCGGTTCGACCTGGCCCTGGAAGAGATTCTGCTCTGGTCTGAACATAACCCCGGCCATATCCCCCTCTTGTTTTTGATGGAGCTTAAGGGTGACTGGATGTTTCTTGATCCCGCCTCCTGCGATTTTACCGGGGCGGAGCTGGCCCTGATCGATGGGCTGATCAAGGAATATTTCGGTGAAAAACTCTTTTCCCCCGGCGATATGGTCGCTCCCGGCGAGACCCTCAACCAGGCGGTCCGTAAAAAAGGGTGGCCGCGGTTAAAAGAGCTGCGGGGAAAGGTTATCTTTATCCTGCACCCCGGCGAATACACGGATTGCTATGTAGACTTGGACCCTTCTTTTGCTGACATGGCCATGTTCCCCGCGGCGCAGGATACCGCCTTGGAAAACAGCTACGCTTCTTTTATCGTTCATAACGAGCCCCGGGTCAAAACGATCAACGAGCTCGTCTCAAAAAATTATATCGTCCGTACCCGGCTGGACAGCGGGCTCGCTATCGACGAGAACCGCTTCGAAAAAGGGCTGGCCAGCGGCGCCCAGATACTGACCACCGATTACGGTCCCAACCATAATTTCGAGCATACCGATTATGTGTCCTACCTGGATGATCAGTACCTGGTTATCGCCAACAGTTACTTGCAGGATTGAACCGCACCGCCGGCCTTGCCTGGCGGCGGCGGTATGATACAATGTATGGCACAGGTAAATAGACTTCCTCGGGAGCTTGGATAAACCAGGCTGAGAACTTCCCTTGCACATTGCTGTGGGAAAAACCGATGAACCTGATCCGGGGTAATACCGGCGTAGGCAGGAAGGTTTTCCGGAAACCACCCCCACCGGGTGGTATTTTATTTGCCGAATACCGCCAGCGCCAAAGGAGGTATGCTGTTGAAGATCAATGCGGAAAAGATCTGGGCAGGCCTCGTCAGGATCAGGGAAGAGGCTCCCCTGATCCACAATATCACCAATTACGTGGTTATGAATCCAACGGCCAACGCGCTGCTGGCCCTGGGCGCCTCGCCGGTGATGGCCCACGCCCTGGAAGAGGTGGCGGAGATGGTGCAGATTGCCGGCGCCCTGGTGATCAATATCGGCACCCTCAGCGAGCCCTGGGTAAAAGCGATGCACAAGGCGGCGGTGCGGGCGCGGGAGCTGAAAATACCGCTGGTGCTCGATCCGGTGGGCGCCGGGGCCACGCCGTACCGCACCCGCACGCTGCACCGGCTTCTCGCTGCAGCGAAACCGGATATTATTCGCGGCAATGCCTCGGAAATCCGGGCGCTGGTCGTGGAAGGAGCGACCACGAAAGGGGTGGACAGCAGCGCCGCCTCTGAAGAGGTTGTCGGGGCGGCGCAAACGCTCTCCCGGGATCACCGCTGTACCGTCTGCGTCAGCGGCGCCGTCGATTACATCGTCTCCGGCGAAAGGGTGCTCAGGGTGCTAAACGGCGACCCGCTGATGACCCGTGTCACCGGAATGGGGTGCTCCGCCAGCGCCTTCTGCGGCGCTTTTGCCGCCGCCGGCTCGCCGCCGTGGTTGGCCGCGGCCCAGGCCATGGCGATCATGGGCATCGCCGGCGAAAAAGCGGCAGAGAAGGCCGCAGGGCCGGGCAGCCTGCAGGTATATTTTCTGGACGCTCTTCACAATTTAACCCGGGAGCAGGTCGATGCCGCGTTGAGGATTGAGCGATGAGCATAGGAGAGCTTTACCTGGTCACCGATCGCGGTTTATGCCGGGGCCGACCGCTGATAGAGGTGGTGGAGCAGGCGGTGGCCGGCGGTGTTTCCGTGGTGCAGCTGCGGGAGAAAAAGGCTTCAACGCGTTTTTTTGTAGAAGAGGCCGTGACGATCAAAGCGCTGCTCCAACAGCACGGTGTGCCGCTGCTGATCAACGACCGGGTCGACGTGGCCCTGTCCGTGGGTGCGGCGGGAGTGCATCTTGGCCAGAAAGATTTGCCCTACCCCATGGCCAGGCGCCTGCTGGGGCCGCGGGCGATCATCGGGCTCTCTGTGGAAACAGAAGCAGAAGTGCTGGCCGCCGAAAGCTATGATGTGGACTACCTCGGTGTAAGCCCCCTCTTCCCCACGCCCACTAAAACCGATACACGCGGCAGCTGGGGGCTGCCGGGGCTGGCCCGCGTGCGCAAGCTTTCACGGCACCGGCTGGTGGCCATCGGCGGCTTAAACGCCGCCAACGCGGCGGCGGCAGTAAACGCCGGCGCCGACAGTATTGCAGTTGTATCGGCGATCTGTGCAGCGGACGCTCCCGGAGCTGCCGCCGCAGAGCTGCTTGAAAAAATCCGCACGGCTGCTGCCGGGCGGCAAAAGGGGTGACTTTGTTGAAAAGATATTATCGCGCTTTAACCATCGCCGGTTCAGACAGCGGCGGCGGTGCGGGCATTCAGGCCGATTTGAAGACCTTTGCGGCGCTGGGCTGTTTTGGGGCCTCCGCCATTACTGCGCTCACCGCCCAGAACACGGTGGGGGTCAGCGCTATCGATCCGGTTTCACCGCTATTTATAAC
>JAAZIE010000367.1 GCA_012510305.1 Bacillota bacterium
AAGAAGATAAAAGAGAAGCTGAACATCTATATCACCGCCGCCAGGGAGCGCGGCGAATCGTTGGATCACGTCCTGCTCTACGGCCCGCCCGGCCTGGGGAAAACAACGCTTTCACATATTATCGCCTGGGAGATGGGGGTTAATATACGCATCACCGCCGGCCCGGCCATTGAAAGGGCCGGCGACCTGGCCGCCATACTCACCAACCTGAGCCCGGGCGATGTGCTCTTTATCGATGAAATTCACCGCCTCAGCCGGACGGTGGAAGAGATTCTCTACCCGGCCATGGAGGACTTTGCCCTTGACATTATCATCGGCAAAGGGCCGGGAGCCCGGTCGCTGCGCCTGGATCTGCCCCCCTTTACCCTCATCGGGGCGACCGTGCGGGCCGGTGCGCTGACCTCGCCCTTGCGCGATCGTTTCGGCATCGTCGACCGCCTTGAGTTCTACACCCCTGAAGAGCTGATCACGATTATAACCCGCTCGGCGAAGATCCTGAACGTGCCCATCGAGCCCGCGGGGGCGGGCGCCGTGGCCGGGGCCTCCCGGGGCACGCCCCGCGTGGCCAACCGGCTGCTGAAGAGGGTGCGCGACTACGCCCAGGTGAAGGCCGACAATATTGTTTCTGAAAAATCGGCCCGGGCAGCGCTGCAGATGTTGCAGCTCGACAGCCTGGGCCTCGACGAAATCGACCGCCGTCTTCTGCGGACCATGATCGAAAAGTACGAAGGCGGCCCGGTGGGCCTCGACACCCTGGCCGCCTCGATCAGCGAAGAGCCGGAGACGCTGGAAGATGTCTACGAGCCCTACCTGATGAAACTGGGATTCTTGAAGCGGACCCCCCGCGGCCGCGTCGTCACCGGCGAGGCTTATCGCCTGTTAAAGATTGAGCACAAAGAGAGCCCGCAGATGCGCCTCTGGTAGGGTTGCCGCTACCAGGCGGTTCGGGCGGCGTCTCATGACCAAAGGCGGGCATAATACTGGTACTGAAAAGGGGTTGGGCCGGTGCAGGACTCACTGGGGAAAATATTGCTGCTCACCGGCGGGCTCATCGCCGCCGCCGGAGTGCTGATTATCCTAAGCGGACGTCTCGGCCTGGGCCGGCTGCCCGGCGACATCATCATCCGGCGTGAAAATTTCACCTTTTACTTTCCGCTTGCCACCATGCTGCTGATGAGCCTCCTTTTAACCCTGCTTTTCAACCTGCTGGGGCGTTTCTTTAAATAGAAAAATGAGCGCCTGTTTTGGTTTCCGTCAAACAGGCTCATCCGGGTGCGTGCAGAATGGAGACAACAAAACTTAGCGATTATCACTACGAGCTGCCGCCGCAGCTCATTGCCCAGGAGCCGGTGGCTGTAAGGGACCGCTCGCGAATGCTGGTGCTGCGGCGGGGCGGGGGTCCGGTGGAGCACCGGCTGTTTACCCGCTTCCCCGATTTTCTCGAAGCCGGAGACCTGCTCGTGCTGAACAACACCCGGGTTATCCCGGCCCGCCTGCTGGGCAAGCGGGTGCGGGACGGCGGCGAAGCGGAGCTGCTTTTGCTGCACCGGTGGGGTGAAGAGAAGTGGCTCGCCATGGTCCGCCCGGGGCGCAAGCTTAAACCCGGCGCCGCCGTCCAGTTTGCCGGGGGGCTGCAGGCGCAAATCGAAGAGTACGCCGGGCGGGGGCAGCGGCTCGTCTCCTTCAGCGGGCCCAAAACCCTGGAGCAGGCGCTGCCGCAGGTGGGCCGGGTCCCGCTGCCCCCCTATATCACCCGCGAACTGAAGGATCCCGCACAGTACCAGACCATCTATGCGGCCGTGAACGGTTCATCGGCGGCGCCTACGGCGGGATTTCACTTCACCCCGGATATATTCGAGCACCTGCGCCGCAAAGGGGTGCAGTGGACCGGGGTGACCCTGCACATCGGTCCGGGCACCTTTCAACCGGTGCGCGAGGAAGATATCCGCGGCCACCGGATGCACCGCGAGTATTACCGCCTGGGCGCGGCAGCAGCGGCAAAAATCAATGAGACCCGCCGCAGGGGGGGGCGCATCGTCGCCGTGGGCACCACCGCCTGCCGCGTTCTGGAAGACGCCTCCGGCAGCGAGGGGTACCTGGAAGCAAAAGAGAGGTGGACCGATCTCTTTATTTACCCCGGCTACCGGTTCAAGACGGTCGATATCCTGCTGACCAACTTTCACCTGCCCCGCTCCACCCTGCTCATGCTCGTCTGCGCCTTTGCCGGCCACGCGCCGGTCATGGCCGCCTACCGCACCGCCGTGCACGAAAAATACCGCTTCTACAGTTTCGGCGACGCCATGCTGCTGCTCTAGGGGCGGGAGACAGATAAAAAAGGTGACAGAAAAACCCTTGTCCCTGTTGGGTTTTTCTG
>JAAZIE010000368.1 GCA_012510305.1 Bacillota bacterium
CCCGCAGGGGGATCGGCTATGCCTTCCAGCATCCGGCCCGCTTCAAGGGGCTGCGGGTGGCCGATATCCTGGAGATTGCGCTGAGCCGCTCCGGCAACCACCAGTGCCGACCTTTGCAGCAGATCGGCCTCTGCCCCTATGAGTACCTCGAGCGCCCTCTTGACAGCAGCCTCTCCGGAGGGGAGAGCAAACGTATCGAAGTCGCCACCCTGCTCGCCCAAGATCCGGATCTGCGCATCTTCGATGAGCCTGAAGCAGGAATCGATCTGTGGAGCTTCGAACAGCTCGTCGAAGTGATCGGCACAACCCACCGCTCCGATGCCACCACCATCGTCATCTCACACCAGGAGAAGATCCTGAATATGGTGGACGAGATCATCCTGTTGGAAGACGGTGCCGTCACTTTGCACGGCAGCCGCAAGGAGGTCTGGCCGCAGATCCATGAAAGCACCCGCTGCACCTGCCGCCAGGATTGCCCCAAAGGAGTGACCCCCTATGTTGACTGCTCTCGATAAAAATATGCTTCACCAGATCGCCGGCCTGCAGGAGCTCCCCCCCGGCGCCTTCAATATCCGCAAAGACGGCCGGGGAATTGAGCACCGCTCCGCTCCGGGTATAGCGATCAGACCGAAAAAAGATCAGTCGGGCCTCAACGTGATTGTGGAACCGGGGACCAAAGGGACGGTGCATCTCCCGGTCATTATCACCGCCACCGGTCTCTCCGACCGGGTCGACAATACTATCGAGATCGGGGCGGGTGCGGAGATTCAGCTCATCGCCGGGTGCGGCATTCATAACCCCGGCCACGCCGCAGCACGCCACGACGGTATCCATGAGATCTCTGTCCGGCGCGGCGCGATCCTGCACTACCAGGAAAAACATTATGGCGAAGGCGGGGGTACGGGCAAGCGAATCCTCAACCCGAAGACCGTGCTCCTGGTGGAAGAGAACGCCTACGCCGAACTGGAGCTAATTCAGATCCGCGGAGTGGATAATACGGTTCGGGAGACGCAGGCCCGGGTAGAAGCCGGCGGGCGACTGGCCATGTTTGAGCGCCTTTTGACCGACGGCGCGCAGGAAGCGCGCAGCGATGTAGTAGTCAAGCTGATCGGAGAAGAGAGCACCGCCCGAATCATCTCCCGCTCCGTCGCTCAGGGGACTTCCAAGCAGATTTTCCAGCCCCGCCTCATCGCCCAGGCCCGGGGCCGCGGCCACGTGGAATGCGATTCCATCATTATGGACCGTGCCGTCGTCCGCTCCATCCCCGAGATCTGGGCTGAGCACGCCGAAGCGGAGCTGGTCCACGAAGCAGCCATCGGCAGAATCGCCGGAGAGCAGCTGATCAAGCTGATGGCCCTGGGATTGTCGGAAGAAGAAGCAGAGGAGACCATTATCAGCGGCTTCCTGAAGTAGCTGAACCGGGGGGCGTCTGCCCCCTTCCGGGAAGCGCCGCTTAAGCACCCGCCCTTCCCGGAAAATTGCTATTTGAGCGGGACCGCCTCCTGCTCTACGCGGACCTTCTTCTCGAGCATGAGGCGAATCAGGGGATGAAAAATTACGTAGGCGGGGTCGTCCAACAGAGCGGCCAGCTTGTCCTGATAAGCTTTGGTAAGAGGTCTTCCCAAGTGGCAGCTGCGCCGGTAGGTTGGCAGATCCATCAGGAAGGGCTCGAAGGAGATCCCGGTCTTGCTTTTCAGGTGATGCCAGATCTGAAAACCGCCCAGATCGAGATCACCCCAGTGGTAAAAGGGGACCGCCCGGCCCTCCTTTTGGAAATAGCGGAAAAGCTTCTCCAGAAGCAGGCGGCGCCCGCGGTTGTGGTAGCCGCCCAGGTAGACCGCCAGATGCTCCGGCGGCCCTTCGCGCAGGTACTGGTAGAAGGAGGTCTTGTTCTCTATGGTGATCACCGCCGCGGCTGTGCTCGCAGTGATCTCCAGATCGCGGACCATCTCCACCGACAGCCCCAGGTCAGGATAGAACACGGCCAGATCGACCGCGCCCCGCGGGGTGCTAAAGAGCAGAGGGCCGCTCAGCAAAATCTGGCTGGGGTGGTCGATGATGCCGTACTCCGCCAGGAGAGCGGTATCGTCGAGCGCAGCCTCCGCGGGGGTCAGGCAGAAACTCCGAGCCAGCTGGAGAATGCCCCCTTCCAACCGCTCCCAGCACTTGGAATCACCGTAGAGACGCACGCTGAGGATACGCCTGGCGAGATCCTGTTCCCGGGGCTCGAAAAGAGCCTGCAGCCCCCGGAGCAGCTCCCGGAATTGAGCGGGGCGCTCCGCTTTCAGCGGCGGGGGCAGCGGCTGAAAGCCCGCCAGCCGGTCCGAGAGCTCCCGGTGGAGACCACGCAGCTCGGCAGGGCTTTTTTCGCCCAGCTCTTCCAGAGAAGCAGCCGCCTTCCGGTAAAGCTCTTTCCGGGTAACCCGGCCCAGAGCGCGGTAGATCCCCAGAAGATCTCTGTCCACCAGCACGATCCGCCTCAAGCTGTGGCCGCGGTCAAAACGCTCCCAGTCGAGCTCCACCCAACCGCAGCGTTCAAGCGCCTCCAGCTCCCGGTTAAAGGTGAGGCGAAAAC
>JAAZIE010000369.1 GCA_012510305.1 Bacillota bacterium
CCTCCGCCTGGATCGGGGTGACCACGGAGAAGGCCCCCACCGGCCGGGAAGGGGTGGTGGCGCTCAAATCGGGAGAGCCTTCCCTGAACCTGCTCTTCGGCGAGATGGAGACGGCGGGCATGTGCCTGGACTGGATCAAAGACGAGTTCTACCGCAACGAAGAGCCCGAGCCCGGAAGCCCCAGCATCTACGCGCTGATGGACGAGAGCATCAAGGAGATCCCCGCCGGTTCGGATTACCTGATTTTCACCCCCTGGTTCTACGGCGAGCGCTGCCCGGTGAGCGATGTCTACGTCAAGTCTACCTTTTTCAACCTCAGCGCAGCGCACAAGCGCGAACATATGCTCAAAGCGGTCTACGAGGGTGTGGCCCTGAACCTGCGCTGGATTCTGGAGATAATGGAGCGCAGGTACGGTTACTCGCTGCCTGTCCTAAGAGTGATCGGGGGGGGGTCCAACTCGGAGCAATGGATGCAAATACTGGCCGACGTCACCCAGCGGCAGCTGGAAAAAGTAGAAGAATGCCAAATGTGCGGCGCGGTGGGGGCGGCTTTTCTCGCCGCCGTGGGCCTGGGCATCCACCCGAATATCGCCGCCGCCGCCAAAAATGTGCGCGTGGAAAAAAGCTTCTCGCCCCGGGCCGAGAACAGGCGGATCTACGATACGCTTTACAAAACCTACAAGCTCATCTATAAAAACTTAAAAGGTCTCTACCGGGAAGTAAACCTGGAGCGTGAACGCCTGGAAGCAAGTACCGGCTTTAAAAAAGAATACAAGGAGGCACTATAATTATGGAAAGCATTAATGTTAAATCTCTGCCCATCGCCATGCTGGAGGACATCGACCCCGAAAACTACATGATCGCCACCTACCTGGTGTCCTTCCCCGCCGGTTTGCCGGTGGCAAAGCTGGCCCCCGTGCTGGCGATAGAGCAATCCACGGGAACCTGGGTGCCGGTGCCCGGGGAGACCCCGGAAATGAGGCAAAAGCACGTCGCCAAGGTGGTGGCCACCTACGAGGTGCCGGACTATGAATACGTGGTCCCCGGCGATGTGAATTTCAGGAAATATGTCGTCCAGATCGCCTATCCCATTGTCAACTTCGGCTCCCAGATCTCGATGATGCTCTCCACCGTGGTGGGGAATATCTCGCTGGCGGGAGAGATCAAGCTGCTCGATCTGTACCTGCCCAAAAACTATGTATCCGGTTTTCAGGGGCCCAAGTTCGGCATCGAGGGCGTCAGAAAGCTGCTGGGCATACCGAAGCGGCCCATTTTGAACAACATGATCAAACCCTGCACCGGCTACACCGCCGAAGTGGGCGCCGGGCTCTTCCGCGAAGCGGCGCTGGGCGGTGTCGATATCGTCAAGGACGACGAGCTCATTGCCGACGCCCCCTTCAATACCATCGCCGAGCGGGTCAAGCTCTACATGAAGGTGGAGAAAGAGGTTTACGAAGAAAAAGGGGAGCGGACCATCTACCTGGTCAACGTCACCGACGATATCCCCCAGGTGTTTGAAAACGCCAAGAGAGCGGTGGAGCTGGGCTGCAACGGGATCATGGTCAACTTCGTCGCCACCGGGCTGCCCGTCCTGCGGGCCCTGGCTGAAGATCCCGAGATCAATGTGCCCATCCTGGGCCACATGGACGTAGCC
>JAAZIE010000370.1 GCA_012510305.1 Bacillota bacterium
ACCAGCACCAAAAGCGTAAACAGCAACCAGACCCATAAATTTTCGAAACGGCCCTTGAACAGGTATTTGCGAAATATCTCCACGACCTGGATGCTCTGTCCTTCACCGCTGCAGAGTTCGGCGATCATCAGGTGCATGACCAGGGAAAAGATGTAGGCCACCGCCATGACCACGATTACCGCGGCGGCACCGTTGAGCGAGGAAAGATAGGGTACGGCCAAAATGCCTCCGCCCACCCCGTAACCGGTGATAATGCAGCTTGCCTCCAGCAGCGTAAGCTTTCTTTGTGCTTCCACAGACTATCTCCTCCTTTTTTTCAGCCTAATTTGAGCGCTCCGCCTTGCAGTACACCCACCGGGATTCTTTTGTCTGAAGCGCCATCAGTCCGCTAATATTTGGGGTTATCCCGGCCCGGGGATCTTCTCTACTTTCCTTCTATGCCTACAAGAATTCCTGATCAAGTTGCCAATTTCCTGCACGGCAAGCCTGTTCCAGCAGGCCGCTGAAAAAAATTCGCTCATCCCGGTGAATAACTTACACGGCGGAGCTCCGGCCGGAGCCATCCTGAAGCAAAAATAAGGGGCCGTTTCCCTTCCTTCCGGGGGAAACGGCCCCTGCCGGGGCGACAGCGTGCTTTTTAATTTTAGCCGGCGGCGCCTTTGCGTTTGCGGACAGTAAAAATGCCGGCCGTCAGGATCAGCCCTCCCGGCAGGAGGAAGAGGCAGGCTGAACCGGCCCCGCCCGTCCGGGGCAGATCCCCCCGCTTAACCGGTTCGACAACCGGATCATCCCCGGCCCGGGCGGTGAAGATCCACCTGACGCCGGCGCTTTTCCCCTGGTACCGGTTATCCGTTTCCGGGCCGGGAAGGTGCACCGTCATCTCCAGCTCCCCGCTTTCACCGGGGCGAAAGCGGCCCAGGTGGATCATCCCGGAGACCAGGCCGTCTGCGGGGCCGCGGTACAGCACCTTGCCGCGGTATGCAGCAGTGAACTCCATGATCTCAAGGAGGCCGGGATTTACAGTGGCCCTCTCCTCGGCCTGCATCCACAGGTCATACCGGGTGGTATGGCTGTTCCGGATCGTTATCGTCGCTGTCCGGGTATCTCCCGGGCTCATATTCTTTAGATCAAAAAGCTTCCCTTTTGGCGGTATCAGCACCAGTCCCGCCGCCTCTCCCACCAGTTCCAGATCCGCAGTCACGGCCTGTACGGGCAAAGAAGTAGCCAGCAGCAGCACCGCAACCAGGGCCGCGAAAAATTTGGCGCAATGATTAGTCAAGATCCGCTTCCTCCTTCCTTGGTCAAACCCTCCCCGTCCCCTTTTCAGGTGACAAGCAGGATCTCACCATTTTACGGCGCGGCGTATTCCGCTACGCCCTCCGGCAAAGCGTTCAAACCCCAGGCGTCCCGGTACGCCTCGTGTGAAGCCTGCACCGCTTCGGCGGCAACCACGATCCGCAAAATCTTTCCGTCGTAGTCGCCGCCGGGGTCGGGGGCCAGGGTTACCGACTCCAACAGCAGCTCTGTTTCCTCGTCATCGGGGCAAAGGACCTCCCGGTAGTAATACCAGCCTTCGGCACAGACCCAGTGTTCCTCGTTCCAGTCCAGGGTAACCTTGTCCACGGGCAGGCCCGGTTCTGCGACAAAGGTGTCCCCCTCCAGGCGGCCCCAGATGGGGGTCAAGGAGAGACGCACGTAGGCGCACTTGGTACCCCGGGTTTTCACGCTCACCTTTTTGGTAGCGGCGCTGCCCGGGTGCCAGTCGACGATATCTTTGAAACCGTGCTCGTTTATTTCGATCTGTACCGTGCCCGCGGTAAGCGGACCCGCTGACGGCGCCGCCCGGTAGGTGAACCAGGCCCAGGCGCCGGCGGCCAGCAGCAGCACCAGGGCGAAAACGGCGGCGGGAATAAAGATATTTCTTTTCATTTAACCCTTCACCTCCTCGGATGCGGGCGGTTCAGGGGCAGCTCCGGAATTTGGAGCGGCTCCCTTTTCTAAAAGGGGGATGGGTAAATCCCCCCTGACCCCCCTTTTCCAAAGGGGGGGAAATCAGGCACCTTGGTGCAAACGGATACCAATACAGCACAAGCGAATCATGTGGGGTTAAACGCGGGCGAGGCATGCCTCGCCCCTACAAATTTACATGGCGGCCGCCGGGCAAATGTGGAAACAGGTACCGGTTTACCACGCCGTGAGATCAGGTACCCCGGGCAAAAGAGTACCGCCACAGCACAAGTGAAACGTGTTGGGTTAACAACCCTTCACCACTTACGAGGGTACGGGCGGTTCAGAGGCAGCCTTACAGCTGCCGGCCCGGACCGCACCCTCTTTAAAAGACCCCCTTTTACCAAGGTGGGCCGCTCAGGTTCCACATGTCCTTGTAAGCATCGTGTGAGGCCTGCACTGCTTCGGCTTCGGCAGTGATCCGGAAGGTCTTGCCCTGGTAATCGTTATTTGTGCCACTACCGGCCAGGGTTACCTCGTTCAGCAGGTTCTCGGTTTCTGCTCCGGCGCTGAGCACGCCCTTGTAGTAATAGTAAACACCGGACTCAACCCAGTCGGTTGTATTGCATTCCAGGGTGACATTGCTCGTCGCCAAGCTGGGATCGGCTGCAAAGTCATCACCAGTTAGAGCTCCCCATTCTGAGGTGAGCTCAACTCTTACATAGATATCCTTGCTGCCGGTGTTTTTTACGGTGATTTCCTCCTCACTTGTATCACCGGGGTTCCAGTTTGCCACGTCCCCGTAGGTGTTTTCAGTTGCAATCGCCACCGTTCCGGCGGTAAAGGTGCCGGCTGTGTCTGCTGTGGCGGTAAACCAGGCCCAGACGCCGGCGGCCAGAAGGGCCGCTGCAGCGAAAACAGCCAAGCCGATCAGTACTTTCTTTTTCATCATTTTCACTCCTATATAATTTGTGGTCACAAGATACCGGAGAACTTGTTTGATGGCGCTTTACCGGTGGGCTTTTATCTGGCGCCACCTCCTTGCTTTGTGTTTTGTTGGCCCGCCCGGGTTAAATCCCCCCCGGCCCCCCTTTAACAAAGGGGGGGAAATCATAGAACCCCTGGGCCCCCCTTGGAAGAGAGCGGTTGGGGGAGGAGAAGCCTTGGTTAAATCCCCCCCGGCCCCCCTTTAGAAAAGGGGGGGGGACATTATTAGCCGCCGGGCTGAAAAGAAGGGAACTGGCGGCTGCCGATCTTGAAGGTATTGGTTACCGTGTCGTCGTCCCGAAACCAGGAGTCGTTTACTTTTTTGTTGATAACGGTAACCTCCACCTCTTCGGCCAAGTTGCCGGCGGTCAGGATCACCGTAACCGGGCTGATCCCCTCCAGGCGGTAATCCATGGGCACCACTTCGCGGATGGTGTAGGTGCCCGGCGCCAACCCCGCGATGGAGGCTCTTTCCCCGTGAGCCAGAAGCACCGCCCAGGTGCGCCCTTCGCCTTCCACGTAGATGGGAAACCTTTTGCCGGTGCTGCCTCCGGGCTGGACCGCCTTGGTGATGGTGATCACGCCGGCGGCCTCGATGCCCACCCTGGGGATGGGGAAGCGCTTCCGGGCCGGTTCCCCGTTAACGTTGGTATATTCCACAAAAGTCTCCTTGTTGGTGGGGTAAAGCGCGCCGCTTGCCGCGCCCGCGTCGATCTCGACGATATAGCTCATGGTGACCGGGGAGCCCTCCTCGACAAAGGGCAGCGTCCAGGTGATCGTCCCGGTAGGGACATCGTAAGCGATGGTGCCGTGGCTGACAGTGATCTTCGACTGGAAATTGGCGGCATCGATCCCCGGTATGGAGAACATCTCCCCTACGGGGTCAGTGACAGCAGCGCTTCTGGCCGCGGCGATATGAGCGATGCTCCCGGCGATATCCTGAAAAATTTGGGCGAGGTTTGCCGTGGTGGCGGCATAGGATCTGCCCTCGCCGGCGATCCGGTCCATGATCTGCTGCCCGGTGGCGCCCAGCTCGAACCCGACGGCGTAGATGGCGATACCGGCATCCTTGATCAACCTGGACTCGGCGACGGCGCTGTTGCCGTGGTGGTAGTAGTACCTTGTCACGAGAAAAATACCCGTTCTCCCGGCCTCTGTGGTTGAAGAGGTGCCGTTACCGGCAGTTTTGCCGTAGTCAAAAACAGACCGATCCAGGTCGTCTCTTGAATGCCATGTCCGCCGACCAACTTCAACGAAATAGTCGGGGGTAAGGCGGTTTCTTACATCTTTAATCGCATAGCTGTAAGTCGGTTCGCCGTCGCTGAGAAGAACGATGTTTTTGAAATCGGCGGTGCTGTTTTCAAGCAGCGCTTCGGCCTGCTTCAGCCCGGCCTGGGTGAAGGTGCCCCCCTCGGCGACAAGCCCGCTGATCGCGCTGAGCAGAGCCCCCTTCCCGCTGTAATCCTTGAAAGGATCGGGCTGGTTGTGCACGGTGACATCGCCGGCGTAGGAGACCACCGCGATCCGGGTGTGACTATCGCCCTCTTTTAACAATGTGTTGACGAAGTCTTTGGCAGCGGCGATGGCGGCTGCCATGCGGCTGCCCCGCATGCTCCCGGAGCGGTCGATCACCAGAACGATGTCCGCGCTGGTCTGCACCTCTTTGTCCATACCCTCCAGGGTGAGGGTGACCTCCCACCGGTTGAGCGTTCCTTCAACCGCTTCCGCTTCCTTGGCCAGGTTCAGGGATCCCGGATCAGGCCACGGTTCCATATTGTTAAATTCGCCGGTCCCGGGCGCCCCGCCGGGGACAGAGGCGAGCGAAGAACGTTTTGGGGTAACGGCGGGATAAAACAGGGCGGGTGCGGGAATTACAAGCGGCTCTTCCAGGCCGTCCGGGTTTTCTCCCGGCTCGACTGCCGCGCCGCCGGTATCTTCGGCGAAATCCTCATCCGTTACTCTGTTCTCCGCCCCCTCTTCCGCTTCCGGGGCTTCCGCCTCGCTATCCCCGGTCCCCTCCTCTGAAACCGCGCCGACCGGATCTGTACCCGGCAGCCCCGCTCCCAGGAAAAGCAGCAAGGCGAGACAAATGATCAAATATGCAGCTGGACGTCTCATTGATTATCCTTCCACCCCCACCAGGATCGCCCTGCGGTTCCAGGATCATCCCGTTGTTTCCAGAAATATCATGCCCCGCAGAAAGATAAAATATTTATCATCCCTAAAATTATTTTTCGTGGGCTTACATCATTTCCTGAGAGGCTTGCGCGGAGGTTCACAACTAAAGGAAAAATGAACTAAAAGAGCGAATACAGCAAAGGACCCGGCAATTAAATTAAACTGGGGAGGCATTGAGATGACCGCGTTTAAAAAGTGGCCCTGGTTTGTATGCTGCGCCCTGGTGGCGCTGGTGGCCCTGGCCCTGCTGGGCAACTCTTACTTGAAGATAGAAGAGAGACACGCCGGTTTCGAGTTTGCCGAAAGCGTTACCACGGAGCCCACAGAACGCATGGCGGAGCATGTTTACCTGATCCTGGTGGACGGTTTGCGGGCGGATACCCTTGACCGGATGCCCTACACGAAGAGCCTGGCCGATCAGGGCAGCGCCGGGATTTTCACCGTTCCCGGGCCCACATTCTCCCGCCCGGCCTATGCCCGGATTATTACCGGCGCCTGCTCATCGATCAACGGGATCAGCGCCAACAACCAGGAGAAGCAGCTCTTTGCCCCGACCCTCTTTGACCTGGCCCACGGGGAGGGGCTAAAAACAGGGGTTTCAGCGTACCGGTGGTATTATGATCTATTTTACGGCCCCCCCTACCGCACCGGTGAAGAGGATGAAAACAGGCTCGTCTGCGACCGGCCGCCCCTGCAGTACGGCTACTATTACGATGATTTTGGCGGTAATTACGACGATGAAGAGATCTTTGACTACGGTATCGAGGCGCTGGTGGAAGAGAACCCCAACCTGCTGCTGGTCCATACCATGGATGTGGACGAGATGGGCCACCGCCACGGCGGGGTTTCGTCCGAATACCTGGAGGCGGCTCTGCTCAACGACCGCTGCATCGAGGAGTTTGTCGGGAAGATCCCCGTGCCGGAGGAAAGCGTGATCATCATCACCGGCGATCACGGCCATATCGACAGCGGCGGGCACGGCGGGCTGGAGAAGGAGGCTGCGGAGATCAAGGTCGCTTTCTACGGAAAGGGGGTTGCCGCCGCGGGGGAGATTCCTGAAGGATACAGCCAGCTTGACCTCGCCCCCACCATCGCCGCGCTGCTGGGCCTGCCATTCACCAGCTACATGGAGGGGCGTATCGTCAGCGAGGCCTTCGACTGGCCCGCAGAGACGGTGGCGGCGAAAGAAGCCCTGCTTGACGAAGCCCACCGGCCGCTGCTGCTGGAGCTGGGCCGGCGGTTCAGGGTTGACCCCACCGCCAACGAGGACGGCCGCGCCGTGGAGCGGTTGGCGCAAGCCGTGAACCGCCGCTGGATCGCCCTGCGAGCGGCTTCGGCCCTTGCGGTTATCCTGGCGGCGTTTTTTCTGGGCATAAGGCTGCGGCGGCGCAGCGCTTCTGCAGAAGAGGCGGGAAAAAGAAAGCGCTCCCTTTACC
>JAAZIE010000371.1 GCA_012510305.1 Bacillota bacterium
ATCCGATCCGCGGGCGCAGCCGCCTGCTTTTGTTTAACGACACCGCCCACCTGAACAAAGAAAAATGATCCTTTACGGGATTGTGGACTTTGAGTAAACTAAACATGAAGGGGGCTGCTTCATGGACTTCAAAAACAATCGCCGGTCATCGTTCCATTATTATCGCCGCACGGCTCCGGCATGGACTCTTTTTGTGATCGGGTTTTGCGGGGTCCTGGCCGGTGCCCTGCTCACTTATTTCCTTCTCCCCGGCCGGGATGATCCCTCCGGCCGGGGGGAGCTTCCCCTGAAGCCGCCGGCAGCGGAGGAGAAACCGCTGCCGCAGCCCCACAAAGATGACCTCGCTATTGTGGAGGTGGTCGGCCGGGCCATGCCGGCGGTGGTGGCGATAAACAGCTATGTTCCCGGCTCTTACCTGGGCCGGAATGTGCTGGTGCAAAGCGGCAGCGCTTCGGGTGCCATTATCTCGGAAGACGGCTATATTATCACAAACCAGCACGTGATCGACGGCGCCGCCCAAATAGCGGTGGTTACCTCCGACTCGCAGAGTTTTGAAGCGGCCGTGGTCGGGGAGGATCGGTTGACCGACCTGGCTCTCTTAAAAATCGATGAAAAGAATCTGCCCTCTGTCCCGCTGGGGGACTCAGGTGAGCTGCAGGCCGGGGAGACTGTCCTGGCCGCCGGCAACCCCCTGGGCTATCTCAAGCACACGGTTACCCGCGGGATTGTCAGCGCCCTGGAACGCGAGGTGCAGGCTCCGCAAAGCCAGTATGCCTACACCTATATCCAAACCGATGCGGGAATCAATCCCGGCAACAGCGGGGGGCCCCTGATCAACCTGCGCGGAGAGGTGATCGGGATCAACTCGGCCAAGATCAGCAGTGCTGAAGGGATCGGCCTGGCCATCCCGATCAACACGGTCAAGCGGGTCGCCGATGATCTGAAAAAAGAGGGGCGTGTCCGCCGGCCCCTGGTGGGTATCCACGTCCAGAACCTTTCCGCTTACACCGGCGATTCTACAGACCTGGGGGTTCATATCGGCAAGGTTACCAAGGGCGGCCCCGCAGCGGCGGCCGGGCTCAAAGCAGGTGATGTGATCACGGCGGTGGGCCGGAAAGAAGTTCGTTACAGCGCGCAGCTTTTTGATGCCCTGCTCAATTTTTATCCCGGGGATAAAATTGAGCTAACCATTTTACGGGAGGGCCGCAGCAAAACGGTCACGGTTGTCCCGGGCGAAGCGGATACGGAGCAGTAGCCGTCCGGTACCGATAGGGAGAAGGTTGCTTTGCGTGTTCTAGTGGTTTTTATCGATGGGATGGGCCTGGGGGAGCGCTCTCCGGATAATCCTTTTGTTTTTGCGGAAACCCCGTTTTTGACAGCCCTGCTCGCGGGGAACCCGCTCACCGGGGAGATGGGCGGATTCCATGACGAGAGGGCTTCGCTATGTGCCCTGGATGCGCAGCTGGGCGTGCCCGGTTTGCCGCAGAGCGCTACCGGCCAGGCCGCGCTTTTTACGGGGGTAAATGCACCCCGGCACCTGGGTTACCATCTCAACGGTTTTCCCAACCCGCCCCTGCGCACTCTCCTGGAG
>JAAZIE010000372.1 GCA_012510305.1 Bacillota bacterium
CCAGATCATTTTCCACCAGTAAGACGAAAAGAGGACAGGCTCTGGTGATAACGTGCAGCCCGGGCTGCGCTCCTCGCAGCGCTTTTTCATAGGCCAAGCTGCGAACCGTCCCCGCAGTGCCGATCACTCCGACCCGGCTGTTCCGGGTCTGTTTGAGAGCGGCACGCACTCCCGGTTCGATTACCCCCAGCACCGGCAGAGCGCTGCGCTCGCGGTAGCTGGACAGGCCCACCGCCGTGGCCGTGTTACAGGCCACAACCACCATCTTGATCCCCTGGGTCTGCAGAAAGTCGATGATCTGAAGAGCGAAGCGGCGCACCTCTTCATCGGAGCGGGGCCCATACGGCATCCGTGCCGTATCACCAAAATAGACGATCTGTTCATGCGGCAGCTGACGGGTTAGCTCCTGAAATACAGTCAACCCTCCGACGCCGGAATCTAGAATGCCGATCGCTTTGTACGAAGAATGAGGCAAATTCGAATCTCCTTTTAAATTACTTCCCTTTTAACTGGCTGAAGTAGCCGCCCATTATTTTCCTGGTATCCATTATCGAGATAAAGGCTTCTTCATTCTTCTCCTGGATCTCTGCGAGGAATGAAGGCAGATCCCGCCTTTTCATTAATATGTAAAGAATGCGGTGCGGACCCTCTTTTCCGAAACAATCCACCGCCGTAACCCCGTAACCCATCTCTCGCAGATTATCTTCATAGTCGGTGCAGGCCTGTTTCAGAATCACCTGAACATTGACAAAGCCGACCGCCACCTTCTCTTCCACCCAGCTGCCCACATAGTTACCGACGGAAAAGCCAAGGGCGTAGATTAAAACATTTATCGGGCGGTCCAGATGTTGCATCACTGCAGCCAGCGCCACAATATAGATCAACACCTCAACAAAACCAATCGCTGCAGCCAGTTTGCTCCGTCCCCGGGTCAAATAGATAATCCGGAGCGTCCCCAGGCTGACATCGGCCACCCGGGAAAAGAAAATTAAAAAATAGCTGAGGTAAAGCGGCACTTTGGAGATCCCCCTGTTCTTGTAAGCCGAAGCCATTTTAACAACTGCCTAAAAAGCTGTCAACCACAATCAAACTCTCTTAAAAAATCACGCCCTTTTATCTGTTCACCGGCCGCACGCTGAAGGAGTAACCGAAAAAGATAGCGAATTACCGGGTATGAACAAGAAAAGAGTCAACCCGAAGCGTTTAAGCTTACTTCTGGCAGTAGGGGCCTTAACCCTTCTGTTGATAGCGCTATGGGCCGTCTCCCCGGGCATGCGCCGTTGGGGGCCGGCCAAACCGTCGGCTGCAGAGCAGCACGCTGACGCGGAAGCCTCCATCCCCGACTTGATCCTCCTGGGGGCGAAGGAAGAGGTGCTTAATAAGACCCGCTACGATGCTTCCTACCAATCGATAGGCTATCCGGGAGGAGATGTTAAACCGGAGCGGGGCGCCTGCACCGATGTCGTTATCCGAGCTTTGCGGACTGCCGGCTATGACCTCCAGCAGTTGATCCATGAGGATATGTCCGATAATTTCAGCCTTTATCCTCCTTTATGGGGTTTAAGCAAACCCGACCGGAATATCGACCACCGGCGGACACAGAATCAGATGGTCTATTTTGAACGATTTGGAGAAAAGTTGACCCTGGAGGTCACCGAAGCGGAGTTGTCCCAATGGCAATATGGTGATCTGGTCTACTGGACTTTCCCAAACGGGCAGGAACATACCGGGGTAATTTCCGACCGGACCAACAGGAACGGCATCCCCCTGGTGATCCACAACAGCTCAATCGCCCGCGAGGAAGATTGTCTGCTGCGGTGGGAAATTATCGGCCATTATCGTTTTCCGGCGCAAAGTGAACCCCCTCGCTAGCTTTACGCTGACCTACTCCTCTTCATCGAAAGAGGCCTTCAACCGGACTGTCCGCTCATTTATCTCATCCAGCGCAAAGGGGTTTTTTAAGCGGATATATGTTCCTTTCATCCCTAAAGACCTCGACTCAATAATTCCGGCGCTTTCAAACTTGCGCAGCGCGTTGACAATAACCGAGCGGGTTATCCCCAGTTCATCAGCAATCTTACTGGCGACAACGATGTTTTCATTATCAGTAAGGTTTTTAAACATCTCTTCTATCGCCTCTACTTCCGAGTAGGAGAGACTCTCAAAAGCGACTCCGGCCATATCCCGGTACCACCTTTCCTCCTCGGCACGTTCGACCTCCAGGCGCATCAGGATCATCCCGATAATAGCCGCCCCGATCTCGGCCAGAATCAGATCGTTATGCTCGAAAGGTTTTTTATGGCGGTGCAATATAATTGCCCCGAGCGGCTCTGTACCGCTCAAGATAGGCA
>JAAZIE010000043.1 GCA_012510305.1 Bacillota bacterium
TCATGGCTTTACACCGGCATCGGTGCGGTAACGGTGGGCTCGCTTTTTGCCGCTTTCGAAATTATCAAGGAGTGGGGGAATACCCGCACGATCAAGGGTACGGGGAAGATTTTCAAGGACAATTATCTCACTGCTGCGCTGATGGCTGAAATAAGCCATGAAATTTTGTTAAGCCGCCTGCTCATACAGAGGCTGGCGCAGATGTTTACCCTGGAGGAAAATGATAACAAAAACAAGGAGGAAAAACTTTATATAACCTCGCTCAGCACGGTCGCCCATGTTACTGCGGCTGCTGAAAAAGCGATCAACAATATCATGGAGCTGATGGGCTCCGCCGGATACGCCACGGAATGGAACCTGGAGCGGTACTGGCGCGATGTAAAAACCATGCAGGTGCACCTGGGCAACTGGGAACTGAACAAGATGGAGCTGGCGCAGTACTTTTATGAATCCAAAATTTTACAACCGGAGGGATCTTGATCTATGTATTCCATAGATGATTTTACCAGGCCCAAGGCGTACCTGTCTCCCATGGACGAATATCTGGGGAAGATCGTCAGAAAATGGGCTGATGAAGAGGTGATCCCGTACCGCCGCCAGTATGACGAAGACTGGGAGGAGCACCGGCTTATTGGACCTGCTTTTGACAAGCTCATGGGCGAACTGGGCATCCAGCGGGTTCTTTTCCCGGAAGATCTGGGCGGATGGGGCCTGGGCCATTCCAACTACACCGCCGGCGCCTCCTTCCGCCTCTTTGAAGAGGTCGCTCGCGCCGACTCGGCCATGGCGGTGGCTTTGGGTGTGGTCTACTGGCCCATGCTGATGATTTGCTGCGAACCCCATGTTAACCGCAGGCTCTGCGAGGAATTTGCCCCCATGTTTTGCGATACGGAGAAAGCTGTTTTTGCGGCCAATGCCATGACCGAGCCGCAGGGCGGCGCCGATATCGAAAACCTGGATATAGTCAAAGGCAGCACCATCAGAACGACCGCGGTTTTGGAAGGCGATGAGTGGGTGATCAACGGCCATAAGCTCTGGCCGACCAACAGCGGCGGGGTGGCCAATCTTTTGGGCGTGGTTTGTACGACCAAACTCGGCTCGACCGATCCCCGTGATTTTGCCTTTATCTTTGTCCCGGCGGATCTGCCCGGGGTCACCCAGGGGGGAGCGTACCAGAAATCGGGCATGGCCGCCGATAAAAACGGCGATATCTGGTTCGAAAATGTCCGTGTTCCGGCGTACTACCGGGCCTGCGGACCCGGCGATGACAACAAGTATTTTCGAGAGGTAATCTCCTTTGGAAACATGGGCAGCATCGCTTTCGTCAGCGGTGCGATGCTCAACACCTTCGAGATCCTCAAAAATTTTGTGGGCAACCGCTATTACCGGGGCCGGCCGCTGAAGGAAAATGATGCCGTGGCCGGTGTTTTGGCCGATATCGTTAAGGATATCGATATTATCCGGATAATCGGTTATCAGTATGCGCGGATGCTTGATCGCCCCGATTGCTATGGAGCGCGCTGGGAGGAAGAGACAGTGGCCAAGGGGCGGGCCTACAAGTACTTTGCCTGCGACCGGGCGGTGGAGGACCTGGGCAAAGCGATGAACCTGATGGAGGTATGCGGCAGCGACCGGGACTGGGATATTGAAAAACACTGGCGAGATCTGAAAATTGTCCAGCTGTGGATGGGCGGCAAGCAGCTTTGCCAGGTGGAGACAGCACGATTATTCTTCGATTGCCAGACTCTTTAAGAGAGGAGTGGAAGGAAGGCCATGAGCGAGATCAAAAATCAGCCGGGGCTGATCGATGCCGCTGATCGGGTGCTGCAGGAGCTGGTCAAGAGCCCCAAGTTCAAGGAGAAGGTCGGGCTGCTGCTCCGTTCCCTTGATTCTCATTCTGCGCCCGGGCTGATTCAAACGCTGGTGTGGGCAGATCCGGTTTTTTTTCTTTCCATCATCGGCGCCGCGCCGGAGATGATCAACATCTGCATACGGGGCGGCGATGAGCTTTTGGCACAGCTGGAGAAGCTGCCTCCCGCTGTGCTGGGCGGTTTTCTTGCCGAATTCATCGACAGGTTGGATGGAGAGGCGGCGGGCTCGGCGATCAGCCGGGGGCTGTCGCTGTACCGTAATGTAGCCAACCTGAAGGATGAGCCGTTCAAAGAATCCTGGACTGCTTTTGGTGAAAAGGTGGAGAGAGGGTGGGCCGGTGAGGGCGCCGGCAGGGCGGAGGTTCTTCTCTCCCTGCTGCAACCGCTGCTTCAGGAACGGATTGCCCGGCTGGCGAAAGATGCGGCCGAAGAAGGCACCGCAGCCCACACGCTGATTCGGGGTCTTGCCGGGGCCATTTCGGAAGCGGTTGAAGCAAATCCAAATTTCATGGAGCACGTTTATCGACCGCTGGCCGAAGCTTTTCTTGGAGCTGCCGGCGGCAATTCTAAATAAACAAAAAGGAATGAAGGGAAAGATGGAAGATAGAAAAGAGCGGGGGCCTGCAGGTAGTAAAGAAGCCGGCGCCGCACCGGGAATTGCCCGGGAGCTGCTCCGCACGCCGCTGTTTAAAGAGTTGATTTTAACAAGCCTGGGCGAGGGGGGGGCGGAAGATCCCCGCGAGCTGGCAAAAACCGTGGTCTGGGAAGATTCGGCCTTTACGCTGGGCCTGCTGGGGAAGCTGCCGCAGATGATCGGTTACTGGGCTGATTTTCTGGATGAACTGGGGCGGCAGCTGCAAAATGTTCCCCCGGAGACACTGCGGGAATTTGTTTCTGTTCTGGGAGAGAACCTTGACCTGGAGGCGCTCGCCTCTGTGCCCAAAAGCTTTGTTCCTTTGCTGGATACGCTCCTCTGGGAGGATCCGGAAAGCCGCACCCGGTTGAAAGAGGGGGCCTCAGGGGCGGTCAGCGTGCTGCTGCGCTTGACGGCCGATATTTTGAGCAGAAACGGGGCGGCTGAAAGCGGCAAGGGGGAGTCCGCTCCGGTTTACCCCGACCCCGAGGCGTTGGGCGGGCTGATTACCGCGCTGTTCAGATCGCTGGGCGAAGCGGTGGGGACAGATGCGCCGTCGATTCAACTCCTCCGCGAGGAAAAGATCTCGTTTACCAAAGAGGTTCTGGATACGGCCGACTTCGGCGTAATTCGCCAGGCGCTGGCCGACCGGGCCGCAGCGAATCGCCCGGTAACCGAGAACCTGGTCAGCCTGCTCATCGCCGACCCGGTCAGGTTTGCCAGCCTTTTCAAGATGCTGACCACCCTGTTCAA